>CABSIA010000156.1 GCA_902477645.1 uncultured Prevotella sp.
TATTAATTTATCCCCAGGATTTTTCTACTGAGCCTATTTACAATAGGACAGCAGCCGCCACTTTGTAAAAAAAGCTTCCTTGCCGTGGTGCTGCGACAGCACGGCAAGGAAGCAAAAATCATAACAGAGTCCCTTATTTTTTAGATTTCTTTCCGGCAGGTTTTGCCTTTCCACTCATGCCGGGTCTCTTCTTCATTTTGTGCTTTGCAGCCAGTTTCTTCATCGAGGTCTTCTCCATTTCGTAAGCACGCTCTATCTGCTTCTGGGTCATAAACTTGCTGTACTCCTTATAATACTTCTTACGTATTGAGAGCAGCTTCTCACTATGCTCCATGCGCTCCGTCATAGCCTGCTTTGCCTCAGCCTCCGTCATGTTCTGCCTGCTTTTCTTTTTGGCGCGAGGGCCGAGTGCCCACACCTCCTTCTGACATTCGCCGTAAGTCCTAACATACCTCGCAGCCGTCTCATCATCAAGCGCCAGCGCCCTGGCGATATATTTCGCCTGAGCCTCAGCGAGCTGCTCTCTTGTCATACGCTGTTTACCATCCTGCTTTGCCTGTGCGAAAGCCATTGCCGTGCAAGCAGCCATCATGATGACTGTCATTGCAATTCTTGTAATTCTGTTCATCGTTAAACTGTTTATATATCATCGTTAAAAAAAATATCGTCCTCGTACATAGATGCCAAAAACTCCTGCTCATCTTCCGTCAGGCTGCTGTATGCCGTCTCGATATTTGCCATATAGTCTCCGGCTGAGGGCCGCTGCGCCATTATTCCTCCCAAAGCAAACAACACAACAACAGCGGCGGCTACCGACGACACAAGCCGCCATATCCTTGCGGCCTTCGGCTTGCCGGCGCCTCCATATATCTCTGCCGGGATTGCCCCAAGGTCTTCCCCGGCAACCCTGCCCAGCACTGTTTTCTCCAGATTGCGGAAAAATTCGTCCGGCACTCTGTAAGGCATCCGTTTGCCAACTTTGTCAAAGTCAAAATCCTGTCCCATACATAATCATCCGTTATCGTTCATGTATTTTATTATCTTCTCTTTTGCCACATAATAGTTTGCCTTCACGTTAGCCTCGGTGGAGCCAATGGCGAGAGCTATCTCCCTGTACGGCATATTGTCGTAATACCTCATATTGAAAGCCAGCTGCTGTTTTGCGGGCAGGGAAAGTATAGCCTTCTGCAGCCGGCAGACAGTCTCGTCGGCATTGTCGTAATATTCGCCGGCAACGATCAGCCGCGTCATATCGCACCCGTCGATAGACACAGTCTCTCTTCCGCACCGCCTGTCAAGCAGCCGCAAAGCCTCGTTGGTGGCAATGCGGAAGAGCCACGCCCTGAGAGAGTTTGCCCTGTCGTACTGTCCGAAATGCCTGAAAGCCTTGACAAAAGTCTCTTGTGTGACATCCTGGGCATCCTCGTGGCTCACCACGATACGCCGTATATGCCAGTACAGCATTTCCTTGTATCTTGTCAGCAGCAACAAGAATCCATACTCTGTATTCTCTGTTATGGCGGCCACAATTTCCCTGTCGTCTGCCATGCGCTGTCTCTCATCTTTCATCCTGTGAGCTATATGTTTCATGTCTCCCTGATAATAAGACCCTCAAAAAGAAGAAAAGTAAAAAAGCAATTAGAAAAATAAAAGAAAAAGTGTATTCCGAAGTCAGAAAAAGACATTCTCCCACTCAAGATTTCCGCCAGGCAATATTTTTACAGTTGAACGGTTTTAAAATCTAAAAAAAACGGTTTCATACACTGCTAAAAAATGCAACCGCTTGCATTGGCTATTGCAAGCGGTTGCATAAGCCATCGCAAGCGGCTGCAACAGCCAGTGCACTATGCGGCATTTTTCCGCATGGATCTCCGATGATGCGAGACTGATTTTCTTTTGGAGTGCCGCCCCAACCATATTCTTCCACAATTATTTTCATCAAGAGACTTTTGAGAACGATGTCAGGAACTTGTGCTCCATGTGGGTATAGGCTGTACGTAAAAATCAATACAGAAATCCTATCATCCAAAGAGGGAGCTTTTTGCCAAACGGGAACTCCATATCGTCGGCAAGGATATATGAGTTTGGCGTGCCGGCTATTTGCCTGAATGTCTTGTCCGCGCCTCCGACCTCAAAGATATAGTTGCCGTCTATCTTGAAGTCGCCCGCCTGCTTGGAGTATTCAACATCGTGCTGATATTTCAGCTGGTTTACAACAAATGTCTCTCTTACAGTTCCAATTTTGATATCGGTAGTTGATGCCAAAGCGTAGGACATATTCGGATTTTCAAGAAAAATCTTGTCCGGTTTCTGCATTTTCTTTACCGACATCAAATCAGAGTATAAAAGGGTCAGAAGGTCTGCCTTCGCCAGATACAGCAGATAGCCGACGGTGGTGTTACGGTGTACGCCTATTGCCGTTGAGAGTTTGGCTATATCGACCTCGAAAGGCACAGACGAGGCTATTATTCCCAACAATGCTTTTATTTTCCTGATGTTGCCAGGGTCTACATTGCACAATTGCGGGAGTTCTGTCTCAACGACAAAGTTTGCCACTTGCTCTATGGTGGTATAATAGTCAGTGTGGTTTTGTTTGTAATATGGGAAATAGCCGTGCTGCAGATAGTCTTTAAACAAAGGCAGGGGCTTGCACTTGCTGTTTACCTCAGCGCATAGCCCTGCGGGGGCTGACAAAATATCGCCGAGGCTTCTTGGGGCAATTTGTATGCCATGATAGAAATGCAGATATTCTCTGAACGACAGGCCCTGCATGGAATATGGAATACATCTTCTCGACAAGTCTGCGTCACCGTTTAGAATATTCAACAGAGACGAGCCTGTGACGACAATTCTCATATCGGGATAAAGGTCATACAGCTCCTTCACCTCCTTGCTCCATGTTGGATATTTATGAATCTCGTCAAGAAACAGATGTTTACCGCCTATCTTGTGAAATTCCTCACCAAGGCTGACGAGGCTATGGTTAGAGAAATACATGGAGTCGAGGCTGCAATAAAGGGCTTCGGCAGTGTTAGCATGATAATGCAATTTTATATATTGCAGCATTACGGTGGTCTTGCCTATACCCCTTGCCCCCCTAATGGCTATCAGATGTGCGTCCCAATTTATGGTGCTCACTATTTCTCTCACCATTTCCGTTGGCGTTATGGCGAGCAGTCTGTTTTGTTTGGCAAATAAAGTCTCCATGTCTTTTTGTCTTTTATCATCTGCAAAGATAGGTCTTTAATTCTAACCAGACAAATATTTTATGAACAAAGTGCTGTCTGTAAACAGCACTTTTGCTCAAGATTTGCTGTTTACAGACGACAGATTTCATCGATTTATATTAAAATGGTGCGTTTCTGCTGTTTGCAAACAGCACTTTTGGGAGAAAAATGCTGTTCATAGACAGCATATATGCTGTATGATATATAATAAAGCAAGAAGTGCGTAGCTTACAGTATGTTCCGCCAACGGGTAATCATATTTAACTTTTTCCTTCAACAGACAAAGAAAAGACGTTTTTTTATTAATTTTGCACTGATTTGCATTTCAAACAAAAACATCTGTAAAAATGAATATCTGTAAAAACCACATTGCAATAGTTGTCACATTCATTATTCTCCTTACAGCCGTTCCGTCGCATGCCGCACAGAAGGTTTACAGGACAGGATTTGAGGTCAGCAAGACCAATTTTTGCGACACCATTCCAATAATCTTCGATGACGGACAGATATATATCGATGTGGAGATGAACGGGCAGAGACGCCGTCTAAACCTCGACACAGGCGCCGCACAGGGAGCTTTGTTTGGCAATGCCGCAGCACGTGGCGCAAGAGAATTGGGAAACGTTGTGAGCAAAGATGCCGCCGGCAACGAAGACACCGTAAAAGTATTGGCATTGCCACGCATCAGCTTCAGCAGCGGACTGACAATAGACGGATATGTGGCCACGCTATACGACAAGGGAAACATTAAGCGCAAATATGACGGAGTGTTGGGGTTCGACTTTTTCAACAGCGGCATAAACGCAAAAATTGATGTCCGTGCAGGTGTGCTCATTGTAAGCGACCGGCGTGACGCTTTTGCCCGTGAATGCGGACACAAACTGAAATACCGGCTTAAATGGTTTGCGCCATATCTGAAGATAAGTCCGTTTATCCGCCATGTCGACGAGGTGCTTTTCGACACAGGTTTCCGCCATCTGTATACCATGAACGATGACAGTTTCCGCAGCCACTCATACAAGAGCAGGCAGGTTATGGAGCAAGTCACAGACTCTGCACGCGGCAGTTTCGCCATCGGCAATCTCGGCACCGAAAACCAATCCATGGTCTACTTCCTGAAGCTCAACCGCCTGCAATGGGGCGACTACAGATTTCTAAATGTCTCGGCACTGACAACAAAAGGCTCGTCAAAAATCGGTGCCGCAATCTTAAATTATGGAAGCGTAATTATAGAGCCAAAACAGAAAAGCATAATCTTCCAGCCATACGGCAGTCCTGACGGCGCAACGGTCGCAAACACCCTGCCCTCTTTGGCTTTTGTGCCTGTAAACGGCAAACCGGCAATAGGCATTGTAGCCCGAAATAGCGACGCATACAAAGCCGGAGCACGTTGTGGCGACACTATTCTGTCAATAGACGGAAAGCCGATGACCTCGTTTGCCGAACTTCTCTCGTTTCCATTCATATATGGGCGCGAGAATATTTTCCTGCTGAAGAGCAGAAAAGGACAGATAAAGGAAGTGAGAATAAGAAGAAAAGAGTAATTCATAATTCATAATGCATAATTCATAATTGGCATGCGCCGTAACAATTATGAATTATGAATTATGAATTATGAATTAAAAAAATTACCTTATGAACAACAGCTCACGGTACTTTGGCAATGTCCAAAGCTCGTCGGCAACTATCAGCTCAAGATTATCTATCTGGTCACGGATTTCCTCCATTTTCGGAACAACCGTGTCATGATATGCTATGGCTTTCTGCCGCTCGTTCTCTATTCTGTTGGCAAGTTTGCGGGCTTTTATCAGCTCCTCCACTCCCGTCTCAATAAGCTGTGTGCGCTCGGCTATCTCCTTAATAATCTTCACGTTACGTGCCGTAAGCTGTTTGCCCTCCTCTTGTCCGAAGATATTCATCATTCCCTCCACATTCTTTGCCAGCCTGCTCTGATAGTGGGTGGCGACAGGTATGATGTGGTTCATCGAGAGGTCGCCCATCACACGCGCCTCAATCTGAATTTTCTTTGTGTAAGTCTCCCACTTCACCTCGTTGCGCGCACGAAGCTCGTTCTCGCTCATGACGTTCATCTCGCCAAACATCGAGATGCTTTCCTTGTCAAGATAGCGGTCGAAACAGGCAGGGCAGCAAGCCTCGCAGTCAAGTCCACGGCGCATGGCCTCCTCTTTCCACTCGTCGCTATATCCGTTGCCGTCGAAACGTATGGCCTTGCAAGCCATGATATCCCCGCGCACAACGTCAATAATCGCCCTTGTCTGCTCCTCCCCGTCAGCGATGAGAGCATCCACCCGGCGCTTAAACTGCGTCAGAGCCTCGGCCATAGCCGTGTTCAGCACAATCATGGCACTGGCGCAGTTTGCCTCAGAGCCTACGGCGCGGAACTCGAAACGGTTTCCGGTAAAAGCAAAGGGCGAGGTGCGGTTGCGGTCGGTATTGTCAATCATCAGCTCCGGAATTTCCGGAATATCGAGCTTCATCTCCTGCTTGCCCGCAAGGTTGAAAAGCTCGTCCTTGTCAGCCTTCTCTATATGGTCGAGAAGGTCGGAGAGCTGTTTGCCAAGAAACGACGATATTATGGCAGGCGGCGCCTCGTTTGCGCCAAGACGGTGGTCGTTGGTGGCACTCATAACCGACGCTTTCAGCAGTCCGTTGTGACGGAACACAGCCATCAGCGTCTCAACAATGAACACCACGAAGCGGAGGTTGTCCTCGCCGTTTTTGCCCGTCGCATGCAGCAAGACACCGGTATCCGTAACGAGGCTCCAGTTATTGTGTTTTCCCGAGCCGTTTATGCCGTCGAACGGCTTCTCGTGCAGCAAGACGCGGAAACTGTGTCTGTGGGCCACCTTCCGCATGAGGCTCATCAGCAGCATGTTGTGGTCTACCGCCAAATTGCACTCCTCGTAAATAGGCGCAAGCTCAAACTGGTTTGGAGCCACCTCGTTGTGGCGTGTCTTGCACGGTATGCCCAGTTCCAGGGCCCGAGCCTCGAGGTCTTTCATAAAAGCCTGCACACGCTCGGGTATGGTTCCGAAATAGTGGTCGTCCATCTGCTGGTTTTTCGCCGAGTCATGCCCCATCAGCGTGCGCCCCGTGAGCATAAGGTCGGGACGTGCCGAGTACAGGCTCTCGTCGACGAGGAAATACTCCTGTTCCCATCCGAGATTTGTCTGCACCTTCTTGACCTCTGGGTAAAAATAGCGGCAGACATCAGTGGCCGCCACATTTACGGCATGCAGCGAGCGGAGCAGCGGAGCCTTGTAGTCGAGAGCCTCGCCCGTGTACGAGATAAAGATTGTCGGAATACAAAGTGTGTCGTCAATTATGAATACCGGCGACGTCGGGTCCCAGGCCGAGTAGCCGCGCGCCTCGAACGTGTT
>CABSIA010000157.1 GCA_902477645.1 uncultured Prevotella sp.
GACTACTACATCAGGCAGGCAAAGATTAAGCTCTATGCCCTGGAGGCCATTTTCTGCCACTGCCTCGGCATAAGCCTTGAAGATATAAAGAACGACAAGACCATAATAGAATAAACCACCATGAGCAAGAAAGAACGTTTGGTCGCCGCCATCGAAAACGGCACCGTTATAGACCACATACCAGCCGAAAAGACATACCAGGTAGCATCACTGCTCGGTCTCGACACTCTCGACACACCTGTTACTATCGGAAACAACTTCGCATCGAAAAAGGTCAGGAAAAAGGGCATCATAAAGGTGAGCGACAAGTTTTTTACCGACGAGGAGATCAGCCGCCTCTCGGTTGTGGCACCCAACGTGGTCCTGAACATCATCAAAGACTACGAGGTGGTTGAGAAAAAGACTGTTGAGACTCCCAACGAGCTGAAGGGCATAGTGAAATGCAACAACCCTAAGTGCATCACCAACAACGAGCCAATGTCTACAATATTCAATTTCGTAGACAAAGAGAAGGGCATCATAAAATGCCGCTACTGCGACAAAGAGCAGGACATCGCAAAAGTTGACCTGTGCTGACGGCAGGCATACTTCTCTCATATATTTTTGAATATCCAAGATAAAATAATTAGAACAAAAACACAATAAAAATTCTGCACAATGAAAAGAGATCAGGAAATTTTCGACCTTATCGAAAGAGAACACCAGCGACAGCTGAAAGGTATGGAACTCATAGCATCAGAGAACTTCGTCAGCGACGAGGTAATGCACGCTATGGGCAGCTATCTTACCAACAAATATGCCGAAGGTCTGCCAGGCAAGCGCTACTATGGAGGCTGCCAGGTGGTTGACCAGGTGGAAGACCTTGCACGCGAGAGAGTTAAGAAACTTTTCGGCGCAGAATTTGCCAACGTGCAGCCCCACTCTGGCGCTCAGGCTAACGCAGCCGTACTGCTCGCCGTACTGAAACCGGGCGACACTTTCATGGGACTGAACCTCGACCACGGAGGGCACCTCTCTCACGGCTCACTGGTAAACACATCAGGCATTCTGTACAACCCCGTAGGCTACAACCTCAACAAGGAGACCGGACGCGTAGACTACGACGAGATGGAAAAACTCGCACACGAGCACAAGCCAAAACTAATCATCGGCGGCGGCTCGGCATACAGCCGCGAGTGGGACTACAAGCGCATGCGTGAGATTGCCGACAGCGTCGGCGCACTCCTGATGATTGACATGGCACACCCCGCAGGCCTTATCGCCGCCGGAGTTCTCGACAACCCCGTGAAATACGCCCACATCGTAACCTCCACAACCCACAAGACCCTGCGCGGTCCCCGTGGCGGCATAATACTTATGGGCAAAGACTTCGAAAATCCATGGGGCCTGACCACAAAGAAGGGCGAGCTAAAGATGATGAGCATGCTTCTGAACTCAGCCGTATTCCCTGGCACACAGGGCGGCCCTCTGGAGCACGTCATAGCTGCCAAAGCTGTGGGCTTCGGCGAAAATCTGTACAAAGCATGGTAAGAATACGCCATGCAGGTTAAGAAAAACGCCGCAGTTCTGGCACAGGAGCTTATAAACAGAGGCTTCTCTATAGTCAGCGGCGGTACCGACAACCACTCTATGCTCGTAGACCTCAGGACAAAATATCCTGACCTCACAGGTAAAGTCGCAGAGAACGCTCTCGTTGCAGCCGACATCACCGTAAACAAGAACATGGTTCCGTTCGACACACGCAGCGCTTTCCAGACCAGCGGCATCCGTCCGCCATGACCACACGCGGCGCAAAGGAAGACATGATGGTCCTCATCGCCGCACTTATCGAGGAGGTTCTCAACGCTCCTGAAGACGAGCAGGTTATAACACGTGTGCGCCAGAAAGTGAACGACACAATGAAGGACTATCCGCTCTTCGCATATTAATAATCATATTTTTGACCACACCAAGCCAATCAGAAATATCAGGCAGTACTTCAGACAATAATATGAAGTACTGCTTTTTTTAAACATAGCGTTTCTTTTCAGAAAAACACTGTATAATCTTGATTTCTACAAAAACAAAAAAATCTGCCTCATTTTAATTAAAAACCATGCAAAATTATGCGACCTGCCTCATCTGCCATCGCAAGCGGCTTCAATGGCCATCGCAAGCGGCTTCATTGACCAATGAAACCGCTTGCGTTTTTTTCTTAGTAATTGAATATACCTTACGTCTTTTTATGAAGATATCAAATTGTATGAACCGCACGATACGTTAACGGAAGTTAACGCCGTTGATATCTCATGTATTTATACGTTATTATGTCAACGACAGAACAAAAAAACAATGACCGATAAAGAACTGACAAACCAAGCGCCAGAGCTGAGACGGCTCGCCATGAAGGTGGCAAGCCGATGGAAGGACGCCGACGCAGCTGAGGATATAGCCCAGGATGCCATGCTCAGGCTATGGGCTATGCGCAGCGAGCTGCGCTCCGCCGATAATGTCGGAGCCTTGGTCTCGAAAATAGCATATCGGTTGTGTGTGGACGACTGGAGAAAACAGCGGACTGTGCCTTTAGACACCAGCTTGCCGCTACCAGACGAAAACACTCTGTCGCCCGCAAAGCTTTTGGAAATTGCCGAGGACGAGGAATGGCTGTTGCAGCGTATCAGCAAATTGCCGCCAATGCAATACCAGGTGCTGAGACTCCGTCAGGTGGAACGGAAAAGCAATGCGGAGATAGCCGCTATATTGGGCACCAATACCAACTCCGTAGCCACCCTGCTCTCTCGGGCACGCCAGAAAATGCTTGAGGAGATAAAACAACGCAACAAATACCCCAGACATATATGAAGACAAACGATAATGAAAGAAAAATACGCCAGCTGATAGAGAAATTCATGACAGGCGAGACATCGCTCAACGAGGAGCAGGAAATTGGCAAATGGCTTCGCGAGACAGAACTGCCGCCCGAAGATTTACGGCCGTATAAGCAGATGTTCGAATATTTCGATGAGGGAATGCCGCTGCCTGAGGAAACAACGCCCAAACACCATACATTACGGTATATACACTGGCTGGCAGCGGCATGCGTGGCTGCAATAGTGGGGCTGACAATATGGATGATACCATCAGAAGATTCTCCTACCGTAGCACAATCGTACGTGCCGGAAGAAAAACAACAGCCCTTGCCCAAAAACGACAGCATACAGACAACCGAGGCTAAAAAAGACAGCACAAGACAACAGAAGACACCGTCACGCAGAAAACGGCACCATCACATGCGGAGCCTGCCAGAGCCTCCAGCCGTATATCTGGCCGAGGCGAGACTCGACTCCATGATTTGGGAAAACGAGAGAAAGACCGACGAGCTTATAGCAAAAACAAGACAGGAAGAGGAACGCCTCATTGACAGTCTGTACACAGTCTGCAGACAATACGAGTTGCAGATTATTGCCATGAGCTTAGACGATGTTGAGGAAGTAATCGAGGAATAGAAAAGTTGACGAGTAAACAAGTTGACGGGTAAACAAGTTGACGAGTAATAAAGTCTATAATAACTGATAAGTAAAAAAATAACACTATGAGAACAACAGTAAAAATTATCACCATGGCACTGTTTGCCACAATGTCAATGCCGGCATTCGCTCAGAAAACCGGACAAAGTATTGCCGAGGCATTCGATGAGTTTGTAAATGTGATGAGTAAGGAGTATTACATAACAATGTCGTCAAAAGAAAACTACGACAAAAGCAGTTTCCGGCAGTACAATTTTGCTTTTCCCGCAAAAAAGAGGAGGTATTTAGGAGTAGGCTCATACAGGTTAGAAAAATTTAACCAGATACTGCTTCAAAACACAAAGAACGCAGAACGCTTTTTGTCAAAAAAGACAGGAGAGAAATCTAATATTACAATGTCTGTAGAATACGGAAACGGCAGGGTTCAGAAGAGAATAGAGTTCGGGGTGCATAACGACAGGAACTACAATGTTGTGCAAGTCAAGGCAGAAAACGACTCTACAATGCAATGTGTCTACGCATTGGTATGGCGCAACGAAAACGATTCTGTAAAAGGAGGTGTGTACAGAATATGCGAGCCCGTATTTCCATCAAAAAAATATAACTTCGGAACATCCGGCAACAAAGTTACAATTATCGAGAATACAGATGCCGCCAATAGCAAAATTCCTGTCGATATTGTTCCTAAAGACGGAGCCGACTTCATGTCACAGCTAAACAACCTGTACTCATTCTATAAACAGGGTCATAGCGACCCAAGCGGCATGATAGGAAGTTCCGTAATCAACCGCGTGCTGAGACTCTGCAAGGAGCACCACAGCCTGCTCAATGCCGACGAGCGTGAGGTGTGCCGCACAATACTGGCAAGATGGAAAAAATATTGTAACGACTACACCCGCCGCGACCTTCTGGATCTGAGCATAAAATATATCAAATAAAAACCTTTTAAATACAATACACGCATAGTCTTGTTCCCGAATGCCTCTCCCCTACCCCGCATTCGGGAACTTTTTGTTTGTAACAGAACGGAAATCAGTAGCACAATATATTTTGGAAGCTACTAAAAAAGGCAACTCCTACGAGAGGAATTGCCTTCTGTTGAGGTACCTGGCGGAGTCGAACCGCCCTGAACGGTTTTGCAGACCGGTACCTAACCGCTCGGACAAGGTACCCTGTTTGTTTATTGCGGTGCAAAGGTAGTAGTTTTATTTCATTCCACCAAATTTTTCCCGTTCTTTTTTTTCAATAATCTCTCTTCCATTTCTTTTTGGCTTCGGCACCGCTGCTTAATATTCTTTAGCCTACAGCCCTGACATCCATCGCACAGACTGCCATTGCCTGTATTTGACAATGTGGAGACAAGCCTATGAACAGCGTATGCCAGGGCTGCCGCTAATATTAGGAATACTATAATGTATTGCAGCATTTATTTTGTCCGTATTTATTCTACCGTAACTTCAAGCGGCGCATCAAGAGCATTCATAAATCCGTCAATACGCAATTGCCACTCGTCCTGGTTACGCACGTCGTAGCAGCTCCATGCGCTGCCGAAGTAATATGTATAGCGCTGGCTGTCGGTTATGCCTTTTACGATGCCGACGGCATGTCCTTCGATACCGCCCTCCGGCTTGTCATAAAGCAGTTTGCGGCATTTTGCGCCATTTGGGAACAGAGCTGCTACATATAGCTGGAAACCGTGACGCTCAGGCTGGTCGGTCGGATCGGCATACTGGACATAATTTTTACCAATCACAACACTCTCCTTGTCGGCAGAATGTATGACAACGCCAGAGGCAAGGTCGCACGGCTTTGTGAGTCCGGTGTACCATACAGTCATGCGGTTGAAGTTAGAGCCCTTGTCAAGACTTATAATGCGGTGCTCTACAACATTCTCGTCGTCCTTGATTTTCACTGGATTATATGTCAGCTCAACAGTGAAACGCAACGGTCCGTTGTCGAGAATCCGGTAAGTCTTGTAGCAATATGGCAATATCAGGTTGTCGCCATCCATAAGTGCAGGAGTTCCGCATCCGAGCGATGGGCCTACGCCATAGCAGTCGAGACCTTTTCCGTGGTCGAGATGGAAAGATGTGTGCAGGTCTGTATAGTCGTCCTTGCGTCCGTTTTTGCCTATCTCGTAGCCTCTCACGTTTCCCTCGTGGTCAAGATAGTAACGGTGCGACAAATTCACGTCGGGGCTGTTTTTTGTCCAGACATCGATACCAAACGAGCGCTCACCTGTTTTCTGCAGAGCCGGACCATAAACACGGTAGGCTGTGCGGTCGTTCTCCCATGCGATGTCATCCTTGCGTATTGGGTAACGTTTGCCCTCAACCCATTGGCGCATAGGCTCAGGTATGCCCTTTACGACGGTAAATACTGTTGTTCCGCATGGTTTTACGGCAGCGTCGATGAGCAGTTTTCCGTCGTGGGTTATCTGATAGTCTACCTGCTGGCGCATGGCGTTTTTCACTACAAATGTCTCGTCTTCGGCAAGTCCGAGTTTTTTGCGGACATCCTCCACACTCACCTCTATGAGTTCCTGACGTTGTGTTTTCTGGTCGTTGACTACCTTTATCCTCACGTCGGCCGAATGAGACACCGCCGGCATCAGAGCCATAAGCGGCAGAAGGAGTTTTAATCTGAATTTGTTCATAGCGTTGTTGATGGTTTTATGATTATTATTTGTTTTTCAGATGCTGGTCGAACCACTGCGTAATCTGGCGTAGCAGATGGCGGCGTGTGTTTCCTCCAAATATGCTGTGGTTGCGGTTTGTGTACAAATTCTCCTTGAAGTCCTTGTCCGCCTGCACGAGAGCCTCTGAATATTCAAACGTGTTCTGCGGATGAACGTTGTCATCGGCAAGTCCGTGGCATAGCAGCAGCGAGCCCGAAAGCTTCTCCGCACGGGAGATTGCGTTGTCGGCATATCCTGCGGGGTTC
>CABSIA010000158.1 GCA_902477645.1 uncultured Prevotella sp.
GAAAAATCAAACCAACTCACACTCTTTTGAACAAAACTTATCCCGAACTCGCGTAATGAATAAAACAACGTATAAGAATGGAACAGTATAGACTCCTTGCAGAATGCCTTTTGCCTGAACACATGTTGGATTGGTTCGAACTTACAAACGTACATGTTGAGATAAAGGATGACACCAAGTTGGTTCATATTTATCTTGACGAGAACGAACTCCCACCAGACGGAAGAACAGACCTCCGCCCCAATGACTTTACACGTGAGAGCGTGTTTCATGATTTCCCCATAAGAGGGCATGAGGTATTGCTTCATGTTCGCCGCCGCAGATGGCTTGATGAAGGAAACCATAACGTGATGACGGAATGCAAATTCATTCAAGAAAGCACCCGCTGCTCTACGGAGTTGGCGGCTTTTTTAAAACAAGCGTTTGGAGACCCTCCCTATAACGGCCCGTTCGTTTGAAAAAGACTATTTTGTTGATGGGACAATTACGAAAAGGCGTACAAGAACCATCTCAGCGGTTTTAGGGAATGGTCCGAATTGGAACATTCCGACGAGTGGCTTGTTTTTCCTGAAAACATAGGCCAACATGTCAGTATTGACGAGATGTGCCTTTCCGCAGGCGAGGTCTATACAATAGTATGCAACAAGGAGGCGCATGGACGCAAAGGCAGCATCATTGCCATTGTTAGAGGTACAAAGGCAAAGTAAGTAATCAAGGCACTGGAGAAAATACCGGAGATGCTGAGAATGAGTGTCGTAGAGGTCACGTTGGACTTCTCTGACAGCATGCACAGCATAGTGGAGAAATGCTTTCCCAACGCCATGCGCACACTTGACAGATTCCATCATCAGCAATTCTGCCTGGAGGCGTTGCAGGAAGTGCGCAGGGAATACCGCCGGGAGCAGATGACAAAGGATGCCAATGACAGGGAGGAACATAGGTTGAGGATGAAAGAGTTGGCAAAGAATGACGGTCCGTGGATTGATGAGGATGGCAATCCCATAAGGCGCAATGCGAAGTTCTACCCCAAACGTTTGGAGAATGAGGAGACAAGGGCAGAGTTGCTTGCACGTAGTAAGGGGCTTCTGATGATGTCCCCCAACAAATGGACGGATACACAGAAAGAGCGTGCCGAAATCTTGTTCAGAGAGTTTCCTGCCATTAAGACGGCATTCTCTCTCACACACTCCCTAAGAATGATTTTCTCACAAAAATGCAGCAAAGAACAAGGAGCGGAAAGTTTACGCTCATGGTATGGCAAAGTAGCTGAATTTGGGAATAAAGCCTTCAATGATATAGCGGCAGCTATGTATGACAGAGAGAATGAAATCCTTAACTACTTTGTCAATCGGTCTACAAATGCATCTGCTGAATCCTTTAATGCAAAAGTGAAACAATTCAGGGCTCTGTTGCGTGGCATCATAGATAGAAAGTTTTTCCTGTTCAGATTGACAAAAATCTACGCATAAGCCACACGTTTTTTCATGTGACCCAGACAAAATCGTCGGTTTTGTATTTTGCTTTGTATAATTCGCATCTCAACTCCCATATTGACTCATTTCAAGGCTGTAAACACCACTTATCCCATTTTGTGCGTTATAATCTGGCGCAATCTGGTATTTTTTCAGATTGCGCCGATTTATGTAGAGTTTTTGCGGTAAGTGGCTATGACTAATCAGACAAATTAGAAGTAACTCCATTCTTTCCTCTTCACTCAAACCCTTCAACATCTCTTGCAAGGCTTTAGGAATCCACAGATTTTACTCTCCTCCGCAGATTTTCTACTGATCCTTCTTCTGACCCATTTTCAATGCAAAGAAATACAATAAAAGCAGAAGTGCACAGCTTACAGTATGTTCTGTATCGCCGTGCACTTCTGTATGAGTAGGGGCACTCCCCTAAATACAATTGTTACCTGAAACTAAATCTTTGTCTCCTTAAAAGTGTGTCAGCAACTTCTCACGAGGTCAGCCTTCACAAATACCTATTAAAACAATCTTTACCTAATAACTAAAAACCTAAATCTATTACTACTAACCTAAACAATATATTAACCTTTTGATGATGCAAAGGTATAGCGATTTGTCAAATCCACCAAATCTTTTAAGTTCATTTTGATAAGAATAAGCCCCTTTCTTGATACAAATCAATAGATGTGTGCGAACACAAGGTGCTTTTGTAATAAATGTAGGGCCGTTATATATAACGGCCGCAAACAATATTCCAAATATCACATTAATAGTGCTTTTATTTGTGATAAGGGATATGTTCTTTTGCTTGCGGCCGTTACATGTAGCGGCCCTACAGAGTCAACTTAAAAATTATATACGGCGAATGTCTGTGCCGGAACTTTCACTGTGATGCTTGAGCCTGCTGTCTCTGCTATGTTGGCTGTTTTGGGTACAACATTCTCTTTGTTTGCGAGAGTGTTTGTAGCCTTCGGATCATCAGCATGCAGTGTTGTGACTTTAGCTGCAGGAAGTTTTTTCAGTCCCTTGAAATTGAGGGTTATTTCCTGGTCTTTGTCGCCAGCATTGGCAATTTTTACGATGTAAGACTTGTTGGTCTTGTCGTAAACGGCACTTGCATAGAGGGCATTCTCTCCCTTAACGGCCTTGCCGTTTTCGGTGAGCGACAACACGTTTGTACCCCTGTTGTGGGCATAGAGCATCTGCACATACCAGTTTACTGAGCGGACAGACGAGAGATTGTCGAACCAGATAAGGTCTGGGCGCCATTGCCATCCCTCTACGTGTGCAAACAGAGGTGCGTAGGTTGCCTGCCAAACTACATCGGCGTTGCGCTCAAGGCCTGTCATAAAGGCTGCCTCTGAGAGCGCTGCGCCAAAGTTGTTCATGGCAACGGTAGGACCGTTAACGCCCTTCATGTGGCTGGCGTACTCGCCTGCAAACACCTTCGGGCCGGTGCGTGGATAGTCGTCATAGCGTCCGGCATTGTCGAGGAACCATTTGGGCTCCATGTAGTAGTGCTCGTCAACAAGCTCGACACCGAGTTTTCGCATCTGTTCCCATCCGTAGTCGAACTTGTCGCCGCTGGCAGAAGGACCGCTTGAGCCGCAAATCTTAATATTAGGATATTTGCTGCGGATGGGCTGCAGGAATTTTTCAAGACGCTTGGGATAAACCTCGCCCCACTGCTCGTTGCCGATACCAATCTGCTTGAGGTTGAATGGAGCCGGGTGGCCCATGTCGGCACGAAGTTTTCCCCACTTTGTATTGATGTCGCCATTTGCAAACTCAATGAGGTCAAGAGCGTCGTCTATATATTGCTGTAAATCATCGCAAGCCACATGAGCGTTCTTGTCGTCGTCACGGTTCTGATATTGGCATGCAAGTCCTACGTTGAGAATAGGCAATGGCTCGGCGCCAATTTTCTCAGAAAGCAGGAAGTACTCATAAAATCCCAAACCATTTGTCTGATAGTAGTTTGGATACAGACGGTGGGCAAAGGTGTAGTTCCAGCGGTTCTCGTTCAAAGGACGGTTCTCAACCGGGCCAACGGTATTTTTCCACTGATAGCGGGTATCCAGGTCGGTGCCCTCAACGATGCATCCGCCAGGGAAACGGAAAATTCCTGGATGCAAGTCCTCAAGGTCTTTAACGAGGTCGGCGCGCAGCCCGTTCCAGTTGTCTTCGGGGAACAGCGAGATGTGGTCGAGGTCTACACTCTCGTTGCCTTCGAGGAAGATGCGCATGTAGCCTTTCTGCAGTGTCTGCTTTGATGTCAGCTCAACACTGTATTTCTGCCATTTGTTGTTCTCAACGGTTATCCACTGCTTCTCCATAGGCGAGTTGTTCTCATCGATTAGCTCAACCCTGATTTTTGCCTGTTTGCCGTTAAGAAGGTGCAGACGGGCATAAACAGAGAACTGATACTTCATACCCTGCTTAAGACCCATGCCGAAGAAGCCGCGGTTCTCTAAACCTGTGGATTTCTCACGGTGTCCTGCACTCTCAAGTGTAACGTAGTGAGGATTGCGTTCGAAGGCCGGCTTTACAGAGCTTACGGTCACGTTGCCCCATGTGTTCCACCCCATCAGACGGTTTGGAAACTCAAACGATCGGTTCTCAACCATCTCGGCGTAGAGTCCTCCGTCGGCACCAAAGTTGATATCCTCGAAGAAAATACCGTACATGGTAGACTGGATTGGAGCGCCAGGCTTAGTATTGATTTCAAACTGGTGCTGAGCCCCTGCCGGCATAGCCAGCAGGGTAGAGAGCGCCATGGTTGTAATTATGCGTGATGTTTTCATGTTTTGGTTGTTTTTTGTTAAATTAGTTATTTAACAGGTGAGATTACGAAGCTGAACATCTTGTTTCCGTAGCCCAGACGGTGCTCTGGCAATGGCCATGAGCCCCAGCTGTTCTCGCCGCCAAGTCCGAACTGAGCCAAGTCTATGCACAATTCTGTGTATTTTGACTGCGGAACCTCATAGCTGTGGCGCTGTCCTTTATCATCGCCTTCATCAAGGTCGTCGATGCTGTAGTGAAGGGCGCTTGCGCTGAACACGTTGTCAGAAGAGATCTTGAAGCCCTTGCCAGCCTTGTCTGTCTGTTCCCACCAGCGGAGATCGCTCTTTGTACCGGTTTCCTGTGGACGGATGTATGGGAAGAACTGCTCCTCGGCAGTCTGTGTGTAAAGTCCGATGTTCTGTGACCCCTTGCGGTCAATGTAGTTTTCGATTGGCCCGCGTCCGTAGAAGTGGCTCTTGTCCATGTTGTAAGGCAGCTGCATGAGCATACCGAATCGGAACATGTCTGAAACCTTCTCGCCCTCGGTGGCATCCATCTTCTGCTCTATGCCCATTGTTCCGTCAGGAGCTATGGTGTAGGTGATGGTGAGAGTAGCCTTTACGTCAGGCATGTCGTAAACGGCTGTTACAACGGCGTTGAGGTTTTTGCCGTTTTTAGCCTTTACTGCAGTGAGCGACTTTAGGTTCAATGCCGGGTTGCGCCATGCCTTGAACTTGCGCTGCAGCTGAGCGCCCATGTCGTTGTCGGTAACGGCGCGCCAGAAGTTTGGCTTCAGTGTTCCGCCCTCACCGAGCAAGTGGATATCGTTAACCTCGTATTCCTTGAGCAGTCCTGTAGCCTTGTCGAACTCAATCTCTATGGCATCATTAAACACCTTTATCTTGGTTTCCTTCTTCTTGTTCTCTATCTTAACTTTTCCGGCAGCTGCGACAGTTGCGGCAGCGAAAGACTCACGTATTGGGAGCTGACGATAAGCTACGGTCTGGCCAGCTTCCATAAGAGGCTCCGCTTTTTTTAGCTTGAACTCAATGTTGAGCATGATTTCTCCATCGGCAGGAACTGTGTAAGGCAAGGTTACGATAGCGGTCTTCTGAGGAGCGACATCAAGACGGTCGACGGTTCCGTTCTGAACAGCTTTGCCATCCTGCATAATGGTCCAAACGAGCTTGTAGTTGCTGAGGTTACGGAAGAAGTTCTCGTTGAAAACGCTAATCTTTCCGGCCTTGAGGTCAACAGCCTCTGCCCAGATGTTCTGGTATTCGTAGGCAACCTCGTAGGCATGTGGGTTGAGTTGGCGGTCAGGGCCAATCACGCCGTTGCAGTTGAAGTTGTTGTCAGACGGGTCGTAGTCGTTGTAGTCACCGCCGTAAGTGTACTTAATTTTGTTGTACTCGGCGTATGTGAGGTTGTCCTTGATAGACATTGGCTTGACAGGATTGCGGTGCAGGGCCTGGTCAACGAAGTCCCAGATATAACCGCCCTGGAACTTAGGATATTTGCGTACCATGTCCCAATATTCCTTCAGGCCGCCGCTTGAGTTACCCATTGTGTGGTTGTACTCGCACTGTATCAGCGGGCGTGTGTACTGGACATCCTTTGAATAGCTGTCGCATGCGCTGTGGCTGTAGTACATTGGGCAGAAAATGTCGGTGTTCACACCAGTGCGTCCAGCCTGTTCAAACTGTACAGGACGGCTCTTGTCGCTTTCCTTAACCCAGTTGTATGCGGCGATGAAATTGTCGCCGTTGACCGTCTCGTTGCCAAGCGACCACACGATAACCGACGGATGGTTGTAGTACATCTCTACATTGTGCTGGTTGCGCTCCATAATCTGCTTTGCGAAGGCTGGTTTCTTAGCCTCTGCGTCATTCTCATAGCCGAAACCGTGGCTTTCCTGGTTAGCCTCTGCTGTTACGTAGAGTCCGTACTCATCGCAAAGCTCATACCAGATTGGGTCGTCAGGATAGTGGCATGTGCGCACGGCGTTGATGTTCAGGCGCTTCATAATCTTGATG
>CABSIA010000159.1 GCA_902477645.1 uncultured Prevotella sp.
GAGAGTCATGGTGGTCTCGGTCTGTCCGAAGCCCTCCATGAGCCTTATGCCGGTAAGCTCCAGGAATTTCTGATATACGGCCGGCTCAAGCGCCTCGCCGGCTGTCGTGCAATATTTCAATGAAGACAGGTCGTACTTGGAGAAGTCCTCCTGTATCATAAAGCGGTAGATGGTTGGTGGCGCACAGAACGAGGTGATGCGATATTTCTCTATTGCGCGCATTATCTTCTCGGCTGTAAACTTCTCGTGGTCGTAAACGAACACTGTGGCGCCGGCAAACCATTGTCCGTAGAGCTTGCCCCATACGGCCTTGCCCCATCCTGTGTCGGCAACGGTGAGGTGTATGCTCTGCTCTCCGAGATTGTGCCAGAACACGCCCGTTGTCAGATGTCCGAGCGCATACAGATAGTCGTGGGCAACCATCTTTGGCTCTCCGCTTGTTCCGCTCGTGAAGTACATCAGCATGGTGTCTTCGTTGGTGTTGATATGCTCAGGTCGTACAAAGGCGGGGGCTTTGCCGCACTCGTCGTTCCAACAGTGGAAGCCTTCGGGAGCTGGAGTGCCCGTCTGTGTGTCAGAGTTTACGGCTATCAGAACCTTTACGGTAGGGCTTTCGTCCATCGATGCGAGTATCTGCGATGTCACATATTCGTCGTTTACACAGATTATGGCCTTCACGCTTGCCCTGTTGTTGCGGTAAACGATGTCGTGCCTGGTAAGCATGTGTGTGGCGGAAATGGCCACTGCTCCGATTTTGCAAAGCGCAAGCATCGAGAGCCACCACTGGTAGTGGCGTTTAAGTATCAGCATCACCTTGTCGCCCCTGCCAATGCCGAGGCTCAGGAAATATCCTGCCACCTGGTCTGTCTTCTCTTTCAGGTCTTTGAACGTGAAACGTATCTCTTCGCCACGCTCACTTGTCCACAGCAGTGCGAGCTTGTCAGGAGCCTCTGCTGCCCATGCGTCCATAACATCGTATGCGAAGTTGAAATTCTCTTTTACCTTAAAGTGCAGATTGTTCTTGAAATCCTCTTCTGAGGTGAATTTCGTCTGCGTTAAGAATCTTTCAATCATAGTTTTTGTTATTGTGGTTTTTTGTAGGGCCGCTATGAATAGCGGCCGCAATTGGCAAGGGTAATTATTGCCTGTGACGGGGGGTGCTTGCGGCCGCTATTCATAGCGGCCCTACATATTCTTAACTTAAGTTAAAATATTATAGCGAGAAATCTTACTTTCTGGTTGCCTATTGTCTTCATGCCGTGTGGCTGTGTGGCGTCGAAGATTATGCTGTCGCCCTCGTTCAGTTCCAGAGTCTTCTTGCCGATGGTCAGCTCCATCTTGCCTTCCAGTACCATGTTGAACTCCTGCCCCGCATGTGTGTTTTTCTCTGCCGGGGCACCGGCGGGCTTAGGCTCGACCGTGACAATAAACGGGTCAGCCTTTCTGCCTCTGAAACCGCTTGCCAACGACTCGTAGTGGTAAGCCTTGCGGCGCTCGACGCTCAGTCCCTGTCCCTTGCGGGTGAGGAAGTATGAGCTCATGTGCGGCTCCTCGCCAAACATCAGGACATCGAGTGAGATGTCGTATCTGCGTGCTATTTTCTGGAGGTTGCTTACATGCAGCTCGGTCTCTCCATTTTCCATAGCCTTATATTCGCCGGTTGTTATGCCGCAGGTCTCAGCCATTTCCTCTACCGGGATGTCAAGAACATCCCTAAGTCCTTTTAGGCGCTCGCCTATTTGCTTTATAGTATCTTCCATAATGTGATGATTAATAATTGTGCAAAATTATAACTTTTTTCGCTAAAATGCTAACTATTGCCATAAAAATATGCAAATGGCTTGCAGAAAGTTGCCGTAGCGAGGTTTATGATGGCGTGTAAGAATGGCGGGATATCCCTAAAACAGGTGATGGCGCGAGGATTTACCTGTAAGAAATTTCACGATTTTTAGGTATTGCAGGGCATGAGATTTCCTCATAACTTTGCACCCCGAAATCAGAATATAACAAATTCTCTCTATTGAATATGGCAAAACTATCCTCCTTGGAAAATGGCGCTGCGGCATACGTCCGCAGCATCTGTGCCGATGCTGAGTTGCGCAACCGCCTGTACAATCTTGGCTTCATGCCAGGAGAGCGTGTGGAGCGCCTATATGCCTCGCCGTTAGGAACTCCCGTCGTCGCATGGCACTATGACAGCAGCCTATACTACGCTCGTGGCTTATAAAAAGATGATGTTGGCATGCGCCGCTCTTTTCGCTTTAACGGCGCATGCACAGACGAGAGATAGTATAGAAACTTCAAATCTCCGTGTGATACGGCACGTCAACGCCGTAACCGAAGGGCAATGGAATATGAAGAGTGGCAAGGCAAACTGGACGAACTTACTGTCGGCAGGTGTCGAGGGGCGGACATGGCGTGGCGGAAGCGTTGAAATGGCAGCATTGGCTACGGGACATCTAAAAGAGGGAATTGTAGATGATTTGCAGGATTTTTCAAACATTAATGCAGAAAACCGGGGATTTCGCCTGACGCATTTGGGCATAGGCCAGCAGTTGTTTGGAAAACTATATGTCTATGCCGGACTCCGTGAGGCAGACGAGGACTATTTCAATACCGACGGAGCTGGCATTTTCACAGGCTCTTCTTATGGTTGCCTTCCGCAGGCAGGTGAGAACTTTGCCATAGGTGTATATCCTGAAGCGGCATTGGGACTGCATTTCGAATATAATCCTGCAGATGTCTGGACAATCCGTGAGTCGTTTTACAACGGCACAGCCTCAGACCGTTTGGACCGCCAGTTCCGTTTCTGTCCAAACAGCGACGGATTTGTAAATCTCGGAAGCGTAAGCTATTCGCCGACTTTCTCCCGATTTCTTGATGACGGTGGAGAGACGGCGTCGGGTTTCCTTACTCCTGCATACGTCATAGGCTATGCTGCAGGATGGCAATATGCAGAAAACGGTGTTTCTTCCGAAATGGCCCGTAAAAACGGGGGAGCTTTATGGGCAAGCATCGACCAGCCTTTGACTCGTGTCGGCAGAATATGTCTCAATCTTTTCGCGACGGGAGGTGTGCGCATCGGACAGATTGATGCTGCCCGTGGACATTGGGCTGCTGCATTGATGTTGGGCAATGTTACACGCTGTGGAGGTACGCTTGCCATGGGTGTCAGCCGGGCTCATTATGCCGGCAATGTGCATGAGACCGATTTCGAGACAACATTTGAATATCCCTTGCTTTCATGGCTTAGTCTCCAGCCAGCCCTGCATGTCATCCGTACCGACGGAACAACGAATGTGGTAGGCAATCTTCGCCTTGCTATCAGTTTAGGGAATTAAAAAGTGGTTTGTATGGCCGTTACAGGCAACGGCCATACAAACCTATGTTCATGCATGTACTACACTCTTGATGCTTTCAGACCTTTAATCACGGCAGATGTAAAACCGTTGTGCTCCATCTCGTTAAGTCCACGGATGGTCAGCCCTCCAGGAGTAGTAACTTTGTCTATGGCGCTCTCCGGGTGCTCGCCAGTAGCCTGCAGCAGCTCTACTGCGCCTTTCATGGTCTGCAGTACAATCTTTTGTGCGGGCTTTGCTTTAAATCCAAGCTCTACGGCACCTTCTATCGTGGCCCTTGCGTATCTCATGGCAAAAGCTATAGAGCACGACAGGGCAGTGGCTGCTTTGTAGTGGTCTTCGTCTATAGTTATTGTCTCGCCAAGAGAATTGAACAAGTTTTCAACCATTTCTGTATTTGCCTCGTTGGTATTTACAGGAGTGAGATATGTCATTGAAGCCTTATACTCAATAGCGATATTTGGCATTGCCAGAACAATCTGTGGCACTTCTCCGTCTTTATCCATCCAAGTTAAAATGTCAGCAGAGCTAACACCTGCCGCTACAACAACCAATGTCTGCTTACCATAGTCGAGAGCATCTTTTATACCTTTCAGAGTTTTCTCCACATGCCATGGTTTCACCACCACGCACACAATATCCGCTCCCTTCGCAGCCTCGCTGTTGTCAGCCTCGCCTTTTGCGCCCAAAGTTCCGAAATGCTCAAGCACCGGCTTGTTATGATCGCTAACTGTAAGGTCGCTTGCATTGAACCTTTCAAGTTTCAATATTCCCTCTGCTGTGGCACCGCCCATGGCACCTGCACCGATAATTGTTATTTTCATTTCTATATATAATTGATAACTCTCCGCAAAGGTAGACATTAGTCTTGAGAAATCTGATATTTTATATGCGAAACATTTGTGTCTAAGAACAATCTTTTCATTTGTATTTCCCCTCCAGATAGTCAAGACGTATATTGTCTATATCAATATTCTGTGGTATAGTTATACCATTATGCATATTTGCGACAACATCTGATATTCCATAATCTTTGAATTTTAATTCGTTAGTTATGGAAAGTTTGTCATTATTGTCCGCTTCTTCAATAAGTCTTTCACCGAGCCATCTTTTATTATTAGCACTCAGCGATAAAGAATTGATAAAGGACAAAATACCGTCTAACGATATGGATGCTCTCATAATATAATCTCCTTTTGTGCAAAAATAGATATTTTTTTTCACACCACAAATAAAAATATGTAAAACTTAAATTAATAAAGTCCTATTGTAGGATTTTAAACTTTATCTTATGGATGGACTTGATGGACTTTATAAAAAGGAAAGGAGTGTTGTAAAATGAGTTTTATCGAATATACTCGATAAAAACATACTAATTTTATCGGATATACTCGATAAAACTTGCTAATTACGATTAATATTATTAATTTTGTCCACAAACAAAATAAGTTTTGTGTATGACTAAGGATTCTATAAAGTATTTGATAAGCTACTATCAGGATTTTGTGCGTGGAATATCTTTCGAGAGGAGACAATATGAGTTGGAGCCTTCCGCCAACTATGTATTTGTCGGACTTAGAAGGGCTGGTAAGTCATATCTGATGTATCAGCAGATACACGACTTGATTAATTCGGGACACTCGATAGAGGAAATATTATATTTCAACTTCGAGGATGATCGTATTGATGTCATTGATTTGTCAGACCTTGACTTGATAAAGACCTGTTATGAGGAGATGTATGGGCATCGGCCAATATTTTTTCTTGACGAGATACAGAATATAAAAGGTTGGGAGAAGTTTGCAAGACGACTTGCCGATACAGGCTATAGGGTATATATTACAGGAAGTAACGCCAAGATGCTCAGCAGCGAGATAGCAACAACTCTTGGTGGACGGTATCTTATTAAGAATGTTTATCCTTTCTCATTCAGCGAATACCTCTCGTTCAAGAAAATAGACATGGCAGATAAAAATGCTCTATATAAATACCGTAACGATATTATGCGGTCTTTTGAGGAGTATTTCCACGATGGAGGATTGCCAGAGACGCTTCTTATGAAAGACAAGCGTTCTTGGACAAGTAGTCTGTTCAATAAGATTTTCTTTGGTGATTTGGTTGCACGTCATCAGATAAGAAACGATTTTGCTCTGAGAGTGATGATACGAAAATTGGCAGAAAGTGTCAAGCAGCCTACCTCTTACAACAGAATTGCCAGCATCGTATCTACTACAGGTAAGAAGATAAGTGTCGACACGGTAATTGACTATATCTCTTACTTGCAGGAGTCGTGGCTTATACTTCCTTTTGAAAACTATTCTGCAAAGTTGGCAGAGCGGGAATCGAACAAAAAGTATTATTTCGTAGACAACGGATTGCTCGCCCTTTTCCTTATAGATGCGAATACCTCGCTGCTTGAGAACATTGTTGCCATAAACCTTCATAAGAAATATGAGGATAATGTTTATTTCTACAACAAGAATATTGAAGTTGATTTTGTAGTTGCAGATGAGAATGTCGCTATCCAAGTTGCTTATTCTTTATCTGACCCAGAGACGGAGAAGCGTGAGACTGATGCTTTGATAAAGTTCAATGCTATTATGCCGATGCGCCGACTTCTGATAATTACCAAGGACGAAGAAAAGATAATAGAAAAAGGCGGAGTAACCATAAACGTGATACCGATATGGAAGTGGTTACTGAGTTAAAAAAATCCCCCATAGATTCATATTTCGTAAATCTATGGGGGATTATAATATTATTGCCGATAATGATTAGATTGCGGCAAGAACTTTCTTCAGACGCTCTACGAAATCGTCGACCATGTCTTTGGTTAGGCAGAGTGGGGGAAGAAGGCGGAGGATGTTTGTGCCGGCACATCCGGTAAAGCAGTGTTCCTCGTATATAAGCTTGCTTCTCACCTCTTT
>CABSIA010000160.1 GCA_902477645.1 uncultured Prevotella sp.
ATGAGGCGCAATCCTAACCCATACGATGGTGAGCCAATCTTCAACTTGGGCCTTGCCTTGAAGTATCAGTACAAGATGAACGTGGCATACGACATGTTCTATAAGTCAACGTGGAATGCCGCATGGCAGGATGCAGGCTTCTTCTCTTGTGCGGAAATCTCTGTGATGCAGCACCGCATGGAGGATGCAGAGGAGGAAATAGAGAACTGCCTAATCCGCAACAGCCACAACCACAAGGCACGTGGCTTGAAGGCATCCATACTGAGATTGACAGGTTGCAAGGATGAGGCTCAGAAGTGGTGCGAGGATTCTCTCACTATTGACCGCTTCAACTATCATTGTCTCTTTGAGTTGTATCTCTTGACGAACGACAAGAAGTATGTTGGCCAAATCGTGGAAATGATGCACGGTATGTCAGACAACTACGATGAGTTGGCACTCGACTATGTATCTGCTGGTCTCTACGCTGAGGCTCTTCTGGTATGGCAGCTCGCCATTGAGAAGGGTGCGGTAACACCAATGACTTATTATTATATGGGGTGGATTGGCAACAAGGAGGCATTCAAGGATGCCGAGAAGCATGCGTCTGATTACTGCTTCCCCAACCGCGCTGAGGCTGTGCTCGCATTGAAAGCAGCCTTGGAGACGTTTGCTGCTGAGGGCGAGAATGTTTTGGGCGCAAAGGCTAATTACTATTTGGGCTGTCTCTATTACGACAAGCGCCAGTATGACCTGGCTATCGGTTATTGGCAGGCTTCCGCAGAAAAAGACGGAACTTTTCCGACGGTATGGCGCAACCTTGCATTGGTACAGTTCAATAAGTTGCATGATGAGGAGACTGCACTTGATAACATGGAGAAGGCCTTCTCTCTCGACATTACAGATGCCCGTATCTTGATGGAGCTTGACCAGCTTTATAAGCGTATGGGTAAATCACATGCGGAACGTTTGGCAAATCTTCAGAAATACCCGGAGCTGATTGCCAGACGCGATGATCTTCTGTTGGAGGAAATCACTCTTCTTAATCAGACGGGGCGGTATGAGGAGGCGATGAAGAATCTTGATGCCCACCAGTTCCATCCTTGGGAGGGCGGTGAAGGCAAGGTGAGCGGACAGTATCAGCTCTCCCGTCTGGAATTGGCTAAGAGGGCATTGGCGGCAGAGGACTATGACCACGCCATCCAGCTTTTGGAGGAGTGCTTGGTTTATCCTCATCACCTTGGCGAGGGCAAGCTTTATGGTGCCCAGGAGAACGACTTCTATTATTTCTTGGGATGTGCCTATGCCGCCAAGGGGGAGACGGAGAAAGCCCGTGAGTGCTGGGAGAAAGCCACTGAGGGACCGCAGGAACCAGCCGCGGCCATGTATTACAATGATGCCAAACCCGACAAGATTTTCTATCAGGGACTGGCTCTCCTGAAACTTGGCAGAGAAGACGAGGCTCACGGCAGATTCTACAAGCTTGTGAACTATGGTAAGAACCATCTCTTCGAGAAGGTGGTGATGGATTATTTTGCTGTGTCGTTGCCTGATCTACAGATTTGGGAAGGCAACTTGGATGTTGCCAACCAGATTCATTGCAGGTACATGCTTGCCTTAGGTTATTATGGCTTGGGCGACATGAGGCACGCCAAGCGTTATCTCGACGAGGCTTCAGAGTTGGATGTCAACCATTTAGGTATCCTGTCGTTCAATACATTTATTGAATTAGGGCTTGGTTAATATAATGTATTAAAGTTGAGGGTGTTTTGACACACCCTCAATATTTGCTATTTTTGCCTTTCTCTGTATTTCTTTGGCGAAACACCCACAATCTTGGCAAACAGGCGGGAGAAATAGAAGGAGTCATTGAAACCTACCATACAACTGATTTGGTTGATTTTCAACTCAGTGGTATCCAATAGCTCACAGGCCTTTTTTATTTTCAGCTCGTTGAAGTAGCTCAAGGGGCTATGCCCCATGTTGCACTTGAACAGCATGGAGAAATGAGAGACGGAATATCCCGTGTATTTGGCAATGTCCTGCAGTGTGACGGATTTCTCCAAGTTCTCTTCCATGTATTTCAGGGCGGCGTTGATAACGACGTTCTCTTCGCTATGATTGCCCGATTCTGCTTTCTTGTGATACTTTCTGTAGATAGGCAGGTATTGAAGGCTGCCGAGGTAGAAGTGCAGCAGCGAGGTGGTATATCGCAGGTTCTCGATGGTGTAGCCGTCTGATAGCGTCATGAAGATGTCCTCGAAGATGGCGTTGCGGTCGGCGATGCGCGAATTTAGATTCGAGGAGATTGTAATAGGAGACTCGCCTGCCTGGGCATAGTAGGGGGCTAAGGTCCCCTTGAAATGAATCCAGTAAATAGTCCATGGGTCCTCATTGTTGGATGCGTAGGCATGAGGAGCATGGGCGGGCAATATGAAGTATTGGTTGGCCTTTACCTCATATTGCCTGTCTTCTATTTTATATTTCCCACTGCCGCTGATGCAGTATATTAATACATATTGGTCTATGGGCGTAGTGCGCTGCCGGTAATGGTGTGTGGCATGGGGGTAGAACCCCATGTCGGTGATATGCAGGGTGCTCAACACAGGGTCTTTCTCTGCCAGCTTACGGACCATCTCCGGCATCACCAGTGAGCGCTCGCCCCTAAAGCCGTCTTTTATCTTTAACAGTTCCATACGTCAAAGGCAAATGGTTTCTTCACTCTTCACTTTCTTATCTCATCCCATGCCGGAGGCTCTACTCCCAGCAGGCTCTTGACGAAGAAGTCGTAGCGTTTGTGCTCGCCGTACGACTCGCCCATGGTGTGGTGCGCACCGGGTATCATGATAAATTCAAAGTCCTTGTTTGCCTTTATAAGGGCATTCACGACCTGATATGATGATGACGGGTCTACGTTGTCGTCCATCTCGCCGACAACGAGCATCAGCTTGCCCTGCAGATTTTTCGCATTCTCCACATTCGAGCATTCTACGTATGAGCTGTCTACAGGGTAGCCCATCCACTGCTCGTTCCACCAGATTTTGTCCATCCTGTTGTCGTGGCATCCGCATGCGGCGTATGCGGCCTTGTAGAATTCTGGATGGAAAAGCAGTGCGCCGAGTGCCTCCTGTCCGCCTGCCGAGCATCCGTATATTCCCATGCGGCCGATGTCCATATACGGATATTTCTTGGCAGCGGCTTTAATCCACTCAATGCGGTCGGGGAAGCCTGCGTCTTTAAGGTTCTTGTAACAAACCTGCTCAAAGTCGAGTGAGCGGAAAGATGTCGTCATGGCATCAAGCTGTACAACTATGAAACCCAGTTCTGCCAAGTCTGCCAAATTCCAGAGCCAGGGAGTGAACGACTTTGGAACATATTGATCGCCGGGACCCGAGTAGATGTATTCTATTACAGGATATTTTTTGTTGGGGTCGAAATTGCTCGGACGTTGTATCAGTCCCCACATGTCGGTCTTGCCGTCACGTCCGGGAGCTACGAACACCTCGGGTGCTTTCCATCCCGCAGCCTCGAGTTTTGAGATATCTGCTTTCTCCAGCGTGTTTATGATCTTTCCGTTTGTTGCCGAGCGGAGCACGGTTGTTGGCGCCTGGTCTACAGATGAATATGTGTCGATGAGTACTTTGTTGTCACGGCTGAATGTCGCACGGTGGTTGCCGCGCTCAGGGGTTAGCTGTACAAGGTGTTTGCCGTCCAGATTGATGCGGTAATAGTGAATGTTGTATGGGTCTTCCTCCGTTATTGTGTTGTCGAGACTCGATGCTGCGGCTCCCATGTTGCGGCAGTTCATGCCGTTGGCTGAGAATATCACGTAGCCTTTGCCTTTTTTGTCAATCTCGGCGTGAACGACGTTTCTAACCCAATAGTCACCTTTCGTAATCTGGCTCAGCTTGTTTTTTGTCCTGTCGTAGATGTACAGGTGCGCATGCCCGTCTCGGTCGCTCTTCCATAGGATATGGTTGGCGTCGAGGTCACGCCGCAGATTGCGTGAGTAGGCAACATATTTGTCATTTTTCTCCTCAATCAGGGTTCGTACGTTACCGTTCAAATCCATCTCCAGCACCCTGTAGGTCTTGTGCCCGCGCTCGTTAAACTCAAACGTAAGCGTGCGTCCGTTTCCGTCCCATTGCGGTGCCGATACGTAATATTGGCTCAGGAAAAGTTCTGTCGATTTAGGATAAATGGTCCGCTTGTTTGCAACATCTATAACTACAGGAATGCGGTAGTTCAGCGAGTCGCCGGGCTTGGCATATTCCTTTTGCGAGTAGATGGGCTGTACCTGGTTGGAGGGCGATGAGAGTGTGTAGTTTACGAAACGTTTCGGCGCAGGCTTTATCAGGACAGTGGCGTAATATCTGCCGTCTGCCGACCAACTGCCCCATGAAGAGTAGTAGCAGGTGTCTGTTCCGTCGGCGGTTATTTGTGTTGCCACGTCGTGATTGCCTGTCTGTGCCAGATACAGGTTGTTTTCTTTGAAAACGATGCATTGGCTTGTGTCTTTAGGATTGGTTGCCTCGCCGTCTTTCTCGTCTCTCACCACCATCCAGTGGTATTCCTTTCCGCTGCTGCGCCTCCCGTGCTTTGGAGGCTCAGGCTTTGCGATTTGTTTTTTTGCACCCGTAGCGATGTCCACCTCGTTCCAGACGGTGCTGTCGCCGTTGAAGGTCGAGTACACCATCTTGCCGTCTGGTGCAGTGTAAGGATTGCTTACATTGATGTTTGCATTTGCTGCCTTGTTGGAGTATTTTCCTCTTATGGCAAAGGCGTTAAGGTAGTCTTGCGCTGTGCCCTGAGCAGACGCAGTCAGAGTCGATGCGGCAAGAATTGATAGTGTGATTAGTTTTTTCATTGTCTCATTTATGATTAGCTGACAGCAAAATTAATCATAAAATCTGCTAAACATATCTGTTATAGGGTTAAATTTGTTTAAACTTGCGCTATTGCGCCCTTTATATTTATCTCTGAAATAGAAATAAAATTATCGAGAATAAAATAAATGTTGAGAAATTTGCAGGTTCAAATAATATTTGCTATAATTGCACTGTCGTTAGCAACGACGGTAGACTATAAATTTACGTTTCCGATAGTGTTCCGTCTGCAATAATAATATTTTATTGGCTAATAATTCGGTATTTTTATGTAAATTTGCAAAAAACAAGATGAATACAACAGACAACGAATCATATCGCAAAATACATTTTGCTGTAATGGCAATAGAAAGTGGTGCTAAAAAGCTGAGCATCAGCGGACAAGAGATGGAGCAGAGACTGCAGAAGCAAGACCTTATCCGTCAACGGCTTATAGGTCAGTATGAAATGCTGCATACCCAAAGTCTTGATTATGTGGCGGATGACATCGCTGAGACATTAATAAATTGGGAACGAAATAACGATTAAACGAATAAGGCAATGGAGATATATCATGGTTCAGATATTATGGTAAAAGAGCCTCTTGCCTATGCAGGACGTCGGAATTTGGATTTCGGCAAAGGATTCTACACAACACGAATCAAGAGCCAGGCACAGAAATGGGCCTTCCTTGTTGCAAGCCGTAAAAATAAAAATCCACAAGGTGTAGTCAGCGTTTATGAGCTAAATGAGGACAGTCTTACAGGCAATGACTATGTTTACAAGTTTTTCCCTTCTTATGATATAGAATGGTTGAAATTTGTAGTGGCATGCCGTCAAGGAAAAGACGAAACAAGCTATGACATTGTTGAAGGAGGTGTGGCAAATGATCAGGTGATTGATACTGTGGAGGATTATGAGAATGGCCGTATCACTGCAGAACAAGCTCTTGACCAGCTGAGATACAAAAAACCGAACAATCAGATATGCTTCCGAAATCAGTTGTTTATTGATAATTTTATTCAGTTCAAAGCGTCAGAAACAGTGAGAAAGGAGGATGCTGCACTATGAGAGAAAATGTACTTTGGCGCAAGATAGCCAGAATAATTATAATGATTTCAGAGAACCTGCATATTAGTAGCGATAGGGCATTAGATTTGTTCTATAGAAGCAGGGTTTATAAAATGCTTGTTGATTCAAGATATGGTCTTCAGACAATGAGCGACACATATATCTTCGACGAGTTCATGTTGGAGCTACGTGGTTAGTATTTTTGTATGTATTACCCGTTGGCGGAATTAAATAGTTATAATCCATCAATTTTTGGACGGGAAAGGATGTAGGGCCGCTACGTGTAGCGGCCGCAAGCAATAATTGGCCTATACACGATTAC
>CABSIA010000161.1 GCA_902477645.1 uncultured Prevotella sp.
CCCGCCAATATGGACCTTTCTGCTTCCTGCACGATGACATGGGTATAGACTGGACAGGCTATTTGTTTTTCGGCATCGACTACACTTCTTATTCTTACCGCATATTTTCCAAATTTCTTCTGCCAGGAGTGCCGGCAGATGAGATACTAAGCGTACAGAACATACTTTTTGACGGCGGACGGACGTTCCTATGTACGCGCAACGGGCTTTATGTAGGCGACAGCATCACCAACACCACACGCTATATCGGAAAGCATGTGCTTGGCACAAAGATGGTTTCCGACATCAGAATTGTCCCACACGGATATCTTGTACACACCATAGGCAACGGCATATTGCTGCTCGACCGTAAAACGCTGGCCGTAAAACCAGTTGAGGGCAGCAGACTGCTTGACGGCTCATACGTATATCTGTCGGCAGAAGACGGCAAAGGCAATATCTGGCTTGCCACCACAAAGGGGGCGGCATGCTACAATCCGCAAACCAATTCGATAAAGATTTACAACTCACGCAACTCACAGCTTCCTGATGATGAGGTGTTTTGCCTAAACTTCGATGTCAGTGGCCGCGGATGGCTCTCCACCCGTGGCGGTCTGTGCTGCTTCGACCCGGCCACATCCGCCGTTACAACATCAAATATGCCTAAAACTCTTACGGAGCTTGGCGAGATGCGCAAAATATCCCGCTGGGCTGACGGCTCGATGTGTTTCCTTCCACAGCATGGCTTTCCTGTTGTCTCCGACGCCTCTGTGTCTACATTCAAACATATTCATTTTGATATCCATGAGGAGAACATTTCCATAAATTTCTTTTTGAGACACAAGGATATGTACATCTTCTCTACCGAAAACGGACTTTACTCTGTTCTCAAAGGCAAATGCAGATTCTATGGTCATATAACAGATATCGGCGGAGGCAACATGTCTGCAAAGTCTCCGTTTGTTGACAACAGGGAACGTCTGTGGATATGTACCAACGAAGGAGCTTATTTCACCGATGTAAACTCCCTGCGCCGCACAGACTATATTCATCTTCCTATAGTGGTGAGCGAGATACAGAGCGACCACTGGTTTACCGACTCTGAGGTAAGTGTGGTGGTGCACGACAATCTGCTGCCGTTAAGCCGCCACAGCAGCGACCTGAGGCTGAAATTCTCGCCTCTTGTCTTTGGCAACACCCGCGACCTGCGCTATCGTTACAGACTTGAGGGGGTAGACAGGGACTGGCGGATAAGCGACAACTCACGCACCATATTCTACCATAACATTCCATTTGGCAGCCATCATCTCAGGATAGAGGTTCTTGGCATGCCTGAGATATCAGCCGATATCGTCATTGACGTGCCCATGACCTATTATGCTATATCTGTCATAATCCTCGCCATATTGCTGCTGGCGCTGATATCCCATGTCGTATACTGCAAGATATACAAAAAGGAATATCTGTGGAAGCGCCTGTTGCCTAAGCCTGAGAAATATCAGACGAGCAGACTTGAAAAAAAGGAGGGTGAAAGGCTTGCCAAAGCTCTATTGGCCATTATGAATGACAAGAAACCATATCTCGATGCCAACATTCAAATGTCGGATTTCGCCAAAATGCTCGGGTGCAGCACACATACCCTCTCACAGGTGTTCACGCTCTTCGTAAAGCGCAATTACTACGATTTCATCGCCGAATACCGTATAGAGGAGTTCAAACGGCTGTCACGTGACCCGAAGTATGCCAAATACACCATTACAGCCCTGTCGAATTTGTGCGGCTTCCGGTCGCGCACGCCTTTTCTTGCAGCCTTCAAGAAGTATACAGGCATGACTCCAAAGGAGTGGATGAAGAATGTCTCCTTATGATGCGGCTATTCTTTTTTAACCTGTTGGCGGAATTAACTCAGCGAGTACTTTATTTTGCCTTTTTTTCATACTATCTGCAAGCAAATGGACAGATTGTGGAAGTATATGGAATTGCACGTAACTTCCCTACAGCATCCAAAACAACAGTATTGTAAGTAATTTTCCAAACGCATTCTTATGAATGCGCTCATGCTTCCCTCTGCGTTGCCAAACGCTTATATATGCGTTCTGAATAAGATTATTAATCTTAATGCCATAAGATTAATAATCTGTTGACCGTAAGATTAATAATCTTATCGCCAACGCAGCCGCATGCGTTTTTTAACAGATACCGACGACTCTGGCAACACATATGGAAGAGTTCCGCAAAACGTCAAGAATAATTACTCTTTAAATTGTTGACACAATGTTTTTTTAGCACATTACAATTGTGTGCAACTTTTATAGAGAAACTGTTATTTTTACTCCATTATTTTTGGGTGAGAAGCTTTAGTTAATTTACTCAACTTTTACAAGCAAACAATATAGGGGAGGACTGAAGGATGTAAGGCTGCTGCATGCAACGGCCGCAATCGGAAAATGTAATTGCATGTTCAACAAAAAGCCGCATATCAATGCCTATGCCACAACACAGATGCACTTCTCAACCGAAAAGTGCATCTGTAAATTTATTGTAACCTATTGTTTTATAACGCGTTAAACAAAAAGACATACGTTTACACGTATTTGGTCTTAACAAGCAGTCATCTGTTTTGCCGCTGGTGAGAAATCGACTAATTTTGCAACCGAAAACATAACCGGAACAATACAGAAACACCTAATCTATTATTTATATTCAATATGAAACTGCAAAACGACAATCGGAACATTGTAGGGGCTGTTTATGTGAGGAGGCGCGGCAACATCATCGGCATCTTCATAAAAGCAGGCCTGAGAATGGCAGATGCCGAGGATATGGCCCAAGATGTGTTTGTGCGGATGTTGAGGGTTGACATTCTCAATTCTGAGACTGCCGACGCCATGGCTGTAACGATAGCCTACAACATGCTGAAAGACTATTTCCGGAAAAGGCGTTTTGCCACAGCAGCGTTGGATGCGGCAGCACATATTAAAGATGAGGGCTATGAGACTTCATCGATGGCCGTATGCCGCGATATAGAGAGAATGGAAGACACTGCCGTTGGAAACTTGACAACGAAGGAGGCTAATGTTTACAAAATGAGCCGAAACGGGGATATGACAACCACGGAGATATCGCAGATCATGGGAATATCAAAACGGACAGTGGAAAATCATATCTACAATGCCAGACGCATAGTTAGGAAATATATCGCCGAGGCATTATAGGGCGAATATTCTATTTGAAGTTTAATCTGAAAAATCACAAAACTAAAGATATAATGAGACAGATATTGCTTTCTTTACTGTTCGGAATAGCTGCCCCGACCGTCTGCGGACAAGCCATCGGAAGCTATACCGAATGGCAAGACCAGACGGCTGTGGAGCGTGGCAAGGAGAAGCCGCACGCTTGGTTTACAAACAACAGACTTCAGTCTCTCAACGGATTATGGAAGTTCCGTTTTGATGACGATATCTCTAAGGCTCCAAGAAATTTCTATCTAAGCAATTTTGACGACGGCAGTTGGGGGACTATAAAGGTGCCGTCGAACTGGGAGATGGAAGGGCACGGACACCCGGTATTCATCAACATCAAATACAACTGGACCCCAAATCCTCCATACATAGACATACCAAATCCCACTGGTACCTACCGCACCACATTCCGAATACCGCAACATTGGAAAGGAAATGCCTTAATGCTGCACTTTGGGTCCATAGCAGGCTATGCGCGGGTGTTTGTCAATGGTAATGAAGTGGGTATGACAAAGGCTTCGAAGACACCTGCCGAGTTCGACATTACAAAATATGTCACAGACGGCAGCAACACCCTTGCCGTGCAGGTGCAGAAATATCACGACGGCTCATACATGGAGGATCAGGATTTCTGGCGCATTGCCGGCATCGAGCGTGATGTGTATATACAGGCCTACAAGCCTCTGTCGGTATGGGACTATGAGGTGAAGGCTATGCCTGTTAACAAATATCGCGATGGTAAGCTGTCGGTAAGCGTAAAACTGCGTTCGTTTGAAAAATTATTAGATTTAGACAATACAGTTAGAGTTAATTTGAAAGTTAGGTTGGTCAACGGGCGTAACGGTGCCGTGGCATACCAGTCGTCAAGAATGGTATCAAAGGCAGACGCAGCCAAGCCCATTGATTTTTCCGCTGTAGTGAAGAAAGTTAACCTCTGGAGTGCGGAGCAGCCTAACCTCTACGAGCTACAGAGTCTTACGACGGGCAGAATCATCAGGGAGGATGTTGGTATCCGCGAGGTGAAGATTATTGGCCCTCGCCTTTACGTCAATGGCAAGCCCATATATATAAAAGGCGTAAACCGGCATGAGACCAACGACACCTTGGGACACGTTGCAACCATGGATATTATGATGCACGATGTCAAGATGATGAAGAGCCTTAACATCAATGCAGTGCGGTGCAGCCACTATCCCAACGACCCGCGCTGGCTCGATGTCTGCGACCGCTACGGACTGTATGTAATCGACGAGGCAAACATAGAGACTCATGGCATGGGCAGCGTTCCTTATTTCAAAGATACCACAAACCATCCTGCATATCTGCCGTCGTGGATACCGGCTCACGTAGACCGCATTCACCGCATGTATTACCGTGACCGCAACCATCCGTCTATCATAGGATGGAGCCTTGGCAACGAGTGCGGCAATGGCGAGGTTTTCAAGCAGCAGTATAAATGGCTGAAAGCTACAGACCCGACACGCTTCGTGCAGTTCGAACAGGCATGGGAAGACTGGAACACCGATGTGGTGGCACTTATGTACCCAGGATGGGGACGTATGAAGGCATACGCGGCATCGGGAAAGCAGAGGCCGTTCATAATGTGTGAATACGCTCATGCGCAGGGAAACAGCAACGGAAACTTCAAGGAACTCTGGGAGCTCATTAAATCGGCACCCAACATGCAGGGCGGCTTTATATGGGATTTTCAGGATCAGGGCTTCAAATGCCAGCGCAATGAGAACGATGACCACCGCACATATTATATGTACAATGGAGGTATGGGAAGCTACGTATGGCCCGATGACGAGAATAGCGGCACCGACGGCATTCTTGCCAGCGACGGTACAGAGAAGCCACAGGCTTTCGAGGTGAAGAAGGTTTATCAGGACATCGACTTCACCAATTTCGACTGGCAGACAGGCAAGCTCACCGTAAGGAACGGTTTCTTCTTTACCTCGCTCTCCAACTACAGTTTCAAGTATACATTCCACCGCATGGGCTGCAAGACGAGTGAGGGAACATTCTCTCTTGCCACTGCTCCGCAAGACAGCAGTATAGTAAAACTTCAGCTTCCTGCTCTTGCCGATGGCGAGACAACCCTTGAGGTTTTTGCCATGCTGAAGAACGCTACTCCTCTGCTTGCCGCAGGACATGAGGTTGCACGCGAGCAGTTCGTTACAGGCAACTGGCAGGACGGCATGACAGCAGCCAAGGCTGAAGCCGCATCCGACATCGTGGTAGAGATTGACGAGAAGTCGGGACTTATTGCTACATATACCATAGGTGGCGAGAGTGTCTTCGAGAAGTGGAACGGTCCCGAGCCATACTTCTGGCGTGCCCCTACCGACAACGACTTCGGCAACAAGATGCCACAGAAGATGGGTGTATGGCGACAGGTGCAGACCAACCGCCGCGTGGAGAAATGCACCGTTACCGATACCGAGGAGGGCAAGCGTTATGAGTTCAACATGGTACTCTCCGACATAGAGCAGCCATATAAGCTCACCTACATTGTTGGCAAAGACGGCTCCATAAGGACTATAGCAGAGATGAATACCACAGGCCGCAAGAACCTTCCCGAGATGCCACGCTTCGCCATGAGATTTACCATGCCCGAAGGTTTCGAGAATGTGAGCTACTACGGGCGTGGCCCTCTTGAGACAACCGCCGACCGCAAGACAAGCCAGCTCATCGGCCGTTACGACAATACCGTAACAGGTCTGCACTACTCATATATACGTCCGCAGTTCAACGGCTATCATGCCGACACACGTAATCTCTCAATCACCAACCCTAAGACAGGCGTTACCCTCACCATAGACGCAGCAGCCACGCCTTTCGGTTTTACAGCCCTGCACTATAGCGACGAGGATATGGATCCAGGACTGACACGCAAGATGCAACACGCCATC
>CABSIA010000162.1 GCA_902477645.1 uncultured Prevotella sp.
CGTGCTCTGTTCTAAGCATGGATAGCAGCTACATGGGTATTCGCTGAATAGTTACACACAGAATATAGCTATTCTCATATTTTTTTGTTCATCTCATAGCCTGCATGCCATAATCAGAGGTACGATGCGCAAAACATGAGCTTATAACATGTAAGAAACGGCACATGTGAAACGTTTCACCAAGGTGACTAACCAATTTCACCTTGGTGAAATGATTGACATAAAGGGCAAAATACATATTGGATAACGATGAAAAACACATTGACGGCTCAATTTGTCTTTATATTTCTTTAACTACTCTTATCTCCCTCTGTATTCTAACCTGCATTATTCACACCCGTACCTATTACAAAGGCTAAAAAAAATCCATTTCGTTTTGCATACCGGCATGTCCGTGCGTATATATAATAAACAGAAGATTTTTGAAAAGAAAAAACATACTGATTATGAGAAAGACAATATTATTATCATTGCTTGCATTGGCAAGCATCGGCGCATGGGCAGACAAGGTAAAAACCTATCCTGCGCCTGAGAAAGCGCCGCTGAACAATGACTTTGCCATCAGCGTGAGGACTGCCGGCGGAGAATGGCAGAAAGTGGACGCATACGCATGGAAGGTAGACCAGGTGGTGGACGCAAGACACAAGACAGAGATCAGCTCGGTGGCTTATTTCGACTTCGAGGGAAAAGTAGAGGTCAAGGTGGAGAGCCTGCGGCAGCCTGATGTGAAGTCGTGCAAGGTGCGCCCCACATCATACGGCATTCCGTTCAAGGTAGACGGCAACACAATTACATTCAGTCTCGACCGACCGAGAGACCTGTCTATAGAGGTAAACGGCGACATATTCCACAACCTGCAATTGTTTGCCAACGGAATGGAGCAGAAAGTGAAGAAGGGCAAGGACGTTATCTATTTCAGCCCTGGCTACTACGACCTTGGCAACGACTCCATTGCCGTAGGCTCCGGGAAGACGCTGTATGTGGCTGGCGGCGCATATATAAAGGGACGGGCAAGCGTATGGAAGGCAAAAGGCGCTAAAGTCATCGGGCACGGAATCATAAACCCGGAAAGGGCTCAGGCCGGACTTATGGTAAGATACTCATCCAACGTTACCGTAGACGGCGTGATAACGACACAGCTGCCTGTAGGCGGCTCCGACTCTGTATCGGTATCAAACGCAAAGTGCATATCATGGTACGGATGGGGCGACGGTATGAACGTGTTCGCATCGAACAATGTAAGCTACAGCCATGTGTTCTGCCGCACCAGCGACGACTGCTCAACTATTTACTGCACGCGTCTTGGGTATCATGGTGGATGCCGGAATATCTCTGTCACCGATGCCGTATACTGGGCAGACGTGGCTCACCCGATAATGATTGGCCTGCACGGTGACATTGCGAAGAATGAGATTATAGAGAATGTCGTATACGACGGTGTCGACATCCTTGACCAGGCGGAAAAACAGATTGACTATCAGGGATGTATAGGCATAAACAACGGCGACAACATCACGGTGAGGAACGTGACATTCCGCAACTTCCACATTGAGAACATAAGGCAGGGAATGCTCTTCAACTTCCGTGTCTGCTACAACAAGAAATACTGCACGGCACCAGGACGCGGCATTGAGAATATTCTGCTTGAAAATATAGACTATAAGGGTGAAAATGCCGAGCATTCAATAATGACGGGATACAGCCACGACCGCATGATAAGGAACATAACTTTCAAGAACCTTACCATAAACGGCAAACAGATTTCTGACGATATGCCCGGAAAGCCAAAGTGGTATAAGACTTCCGACATGGCCCGCATGTTCGTGGGTGAGCATGTGGAGAACGTGAAGTTTGAGTAAGAAGAAGTGAAGAGTGAAGAACGAAGAGTGAAGAATCCATTTGCCTCTTTGGTATTTGATTCTTCACTCTTCGTTCTTCACTCTTCACTTAAATTTATTTCCCGGTCATTATATCGAGCACCATATCGTCGGTGGCACACATAGCCTCCTTGCCGATGCTTGTAAGGTTGTGGATGCTCTTGTCAACAGACTTGTCGATAATGCCCTCAGCCTCGGTGACGTGCTTGCCCTCCATGCTGAGCAGTGCAGAGAGCAGAGCCGTTGAGACACCCGAGCATATCTTGAGCGAGCAGCTTGGCTTGGCACCATCGCAAATCATACCCGTAAGGTTTGCTATCATATTTTTTACGGCAAAACAGATGCGCTGATAGTCACCACCCATAAGATAAGTGATGCCACAACTTGAGCCTATGCTGGCAACCACGCATCCGCAGAGCGCCGACAGCTTGCCGAGGCTCTGCTTAATGTATATGGCAGTAAGATGGCTCAGCGTAAGGGCACGGATAAGCTCTTCCTCGGTGTTCTCGTTCTCCTGTGCGAACACAACGACAGGGTTGGTTGCGCAGATGCCCTGATTGCCTGATCCGCTGTTGCTCATAACAGGCACCATCGCACCGCCCATACGCGCGTCGCATGCAAGGGCGGTCTTCGATATGATATGCGAGAATATGCTGTTGCCGAATATTCCATGACTCAGCGGACGGTCCATTGTCTTGCCCAAGCAATGGCCGTAGTTGCCCTTGACGCTTTCCTCGGCAGCCCTCATGTTGTATTCCTTTGTCTTCAGAATAAAGGCAAGGCGGTCGTAAGGCGTTGTCATTGCGAAGTCGTAGACAAGCCGCATATTTAGCTCTATCTCTGCCTCCTCCTCGTTCTGGCAGCTTTTGCACCGCTTGTCGTAGACAACCTTGCCATCTACAGCCTCATAAACAAAATGTGTGTGCGATGTGGCTATTATTGCCGTCGCCTCGTGTCCGCCAGCCCGACAAATGACCTCGATATACAGCTTCTCGGTGTTTCCCTCCTTCAGCTTTATATCAATTTTTCCGTCGGCGATATATTCCTTTCCCTCGGCGAGAGTCTCAGGCGTAAGGTCACGGATAACCTCAAGCTCATATTCCGGCCTGCCAACAATGGCGCCGAGTCCTATTGCAATTGGCAGTCCTATCATACCAGTTCCCGGAATGCCTACGCCCATAGCGTTTTTAAGTATGTTTGCTGACAGCAGCGCGGTTATTTTCTCCGGTCTGCATCCCAACAGCCCGGTAGCCTTTGCCGTGCATAGTGCCACAGCCATAGGCTCCGTACATCCTGTTGCCGGCACAACTTCCTTGTGGATGAGTGCCAATATGCTGTCGATAGTTTTGTTGTCTAACATTTTTTTGGGTTTTGAGGTTTTGAGGTTATAAGGTTTTGAGGTTTAGAGAGTTGTAGGGCCGCTATATGTAGCGGCCCTGCAGTCTCATTATTCTCTAAATTTCTCAAGCCCCTTGTTCAGGAACTCGAGATAAGCGGGAATATCCTCTTTGTATGAGAAACTGCTTGTCAGAGGATTGCCGTCGGCATCGGCTGCGACATAAAACGGCTGCGCATTGGCACCATACTTGATGCTCTGCAGATAGCTCCACTTATCGCCAACGGTACGCAACGTGCGTTTCTGGCCGTTCAGCTCAACCTCAACAGGTTTTGCAAGACGGGTCTTGTCGTCAACAAACAGAGATATCAGCACATAGTCTTTTGTCAGCTTGTCGGCAACCTGCGGGTCTGTCCAAACAGCGGCCTCCATCTTACGGCAGTTTACACAGCCAAAGCCCGTAAAGTCTATAAGTGCGGGCTTGCCCTGAGCCTTGGCAGCAGCCATACCCTCCTCGTAGTTTGTATATTTAGCCTCTATAACCTTGGTGTTGAGATTGAAGTCCTGAGTGTTTACAGGCGGAGCGAATGCGCTGACAGCCTTACACGGGGCACCCCACAAGCCAGGTATCATATAAACGGTGAATGCCAACGAGCACAAACCAAGCATGATACACGCCACAGGCATTGGGCGGTCTATCTCGCCGCCAACCTCATCGCTGCGGAACTTCAGCCAGCCTACAAGATAGCAGCCAAGTGCTCCGAAGATTACTATCCACAACGACAAGAACACCTCACGGTCGAGCAAATGCCAGCCGTAGGCAAGATCGGCTACCGAGAAGAACTTCAAGGCAAAGGCAAGCTCTACAAATCCCAACACAACTTTTATGGTGTTCATCCATGAGCCAGACTTTGGCGCCGACTTCAGCAACGACGGGAACATGGCAAAGAGTGTGAAAGGCAGTGCGAGGGCAAGGGCAAAGCCAAACATGCCCACGGCGGGACCTATCCAGTTGCCGCTCGTAACGGTCTCTACGAGAAGCAGGCCGATGATAGGCGCAGTACAGGAGAACGATACCAGCGCAAGTGTGAAAGCCATCAGGAAGATGGATATAAGTCCTGTCGCGTTAGAAGCCTTGGTGTCGACAGAGTTTGCCCAGCTGTCGGGAAGTTTTATCTCGAACCAGCCGAAGAATGACAGTGCGAACACTACAAGCAGCAAGAACAGGAAGATATTGAAAACTGCATTGGTAGAAAGCTCATTAAGCTTGCTCGGGCCGAAAAGTGCGGTTATCACGATACCCAAGGCAAGATATATCACAATGATTGATATACCGTAGGTCACGGCATCGCGAATGCCTTTCTTCTTATCGTCCTTGGCACGCTTCAGGAAGAAGCTTACGGTCATAGGAATAATAGGCCAGATGCAAGGCATTACAAGTGCGAGCAAACCGCCAACCAAGCCCATGAGGAATATGTACCACAAAGAGTGGTTGGCAATGTTGTCGTTGCCTCCAAACGCCTGAAGTTCTTCTACTACAGGCTTCCACAACACATCGCTGTCGATGCCGGCGGTAGCGGCAACGGTGTCAACTTTTGCAGTGTCTACAACAGTTGTTGCCTCTACAGGCTGTTCCTCTGCTTTTGCCTCCTCTGCCATGGCAGCCTCCTCCGCAGGCTCAGCTTTTGCCTTAGAGTCAATGGCGGGCGACTTGCCGCTCTTTTTGATGTCTACAGACGTTGGAGGCATGCAGTTCTCATCGTTGCATGCGCCAAACTCCAGATAAGCGTCAATGACGTAGTTGGGCTTTGTGAACATCAGTTTCTGTACGAACTTAACGCTGTTCTCGAAATATCTGAGGTTCATTCCGAAGAGCTGGTCGTAGCTGGAAATCTCGTTTCCCACAGCCTTCAGCTTGCCTATGAGCTGTACACCCTCAAGCTTGTTTACGTTGAAAGTGGCAGACACCGGGCCGTCGGCGGCAAGACCGGTGGAATATACGTGCCACCCCTTATCAATTTTTCCTGTAAACACAATCTCGGCCTCATCGGTGTTACCCGTCTTCAGCGTTGCGGTAAACCTCACAGGGTCGAGCATCTGTGCGTTGGCAAAAGCTGCTACAACGAACAGCAGGGCCATAGAAAATATTTTCTTCATAAAATAAAATTTTTAAGTTAAGAACCTGTAGTAGAGCCGCTATACATAGCGGCCCTACAGTCTGATTTTTATCCCACCTGACTGCCAGGCTTTACTTTTCCGAGCAAAGATGTAACAGTGAGGTTCCCGTCATAGTTAACGGCGCTAAGTATCATGCCCTGGCTCTCAACGCCCATCATGTTGCGTGGAGCGAAGTTTGCCACAAAGAGCACATCTTTGCCTATGAGCTGCTCTGGCTCGTAGTAAGCGGCTATACCGCTGAGAATGGTACGGTCTGTTCCGCTTCCGTCGTCAATGGTAAACTGCAGCAGCTTCTTGCTCTTCTTAACCTTCTTGCAGTCTTTCACATGACCTACACGGATGTCGAGTTTCTCAAAGTCCTCGAAAGCCACCGTTGGCTTTATCGGCTCAGCTTTGTAAGCGGCCTCCTCGTTGGCTTTCTTTGTGGCGGCAAGCTTGTCGAGCTGTTTCTGAATGACATCATCCTCGAGTTTCTCAAACAGCAATTCAGGCTCAGCAAGCTGATGCCCTGCCTGCAGCAGGTCTGTGCGGCCGAGGTTTGTCCACTCGCATCCGTCCATGTTTATGAGCCTGCGCAATTTTGCAGACGAGAATGGCAGGAACGGCTCAAAAGCAATGGCGAGGTTTGCGACGAGCTGAAGAGAGATGTTCAGAATTGTCTCAACACGCTTCGGGTCTGTCTTCCAAACCTTCCAAGGCTCGCACTCAGTAATGTAGCGGTTGCCAATGCGGGCACGGCTCATAG
>CABSIA010000163.1 GCA_902477645.1 uncultured Prevotella sp.
CTGGCGACACCGTTGTGTACACGTCTGTAATAGGTGAAGACGGCACGGTTACCGCTCCCGATGACCTCACAGGTGAATACACGCTCGTGCTGTACGCTGGCGACAAGGTGTATAGTGCGGAGGTTGAATTGTAAAATGGCACTTATAGGTGGCCGCAATACCCCACAATTACTAAAAGAAAGTGTGAATTAATCAGTCTATAGTGAATGATTTGATAAGTATAAAGTAATAAAGACGACAAAACTGATTAATCACGCTTTCTTGTTTGAGAGAAGTAAAAATTATTAAAAACAGATTACTGTATGAAACATGCAATTTTGATTATGGCTCATGGTAATTTTGAGATTCTCAAACGCTTAGTTGATTATTTCAAAAAGGATTGTTATGTCTTTATACATATTGATAAAAAGACTGAAGTGGATGATGAAACCATACAATATTTTAAATTAAAATCTCAAGTAATCAAGATCTATCGGAAATACAATGTACATTGGGGAGGTTTTTCCATGTTAAGATGCGAGTTGTTCCTTTTAAAAGAAGCGGTCAGGTTATGTGATGCCCAATATTTCCACTTAATCAGTGGTGAAGATTATCCTATTAAGCCTTTTAAACAATTTAATGAGTTCTTTGAGCAAAGAAACGGATGGGAGTTTGTCTCATACGTTCATCTTCCTCATAAAAATTTTCAAGGAAATACTTACGGTAGATTCTGTTACTATCTGCCGTTCGACTTGTTTAAAGATAGAAAAAGTGCCCAACAGTATATTACAAGAGTTGTTTATTGGCAAAAAAAACTCAACATAAAACGCAGGATACCAGACATGTTTGAGCATTTGTATGGTGGTTCACAATGGTTTTCCATTACAAGGCAGGCTGTTGATTGTATCATACGATTTACAAGTTCTTCTCATACTTTCTTACAAAGGCTGAGGTGGACTTTTGCTCCAGAGGAAGTGTATATTGTAACACTTGTTGTTAATCTCATGCCAAAATGTTGTGTTATAAATGATAATCTTAGAATAATAAGATGGTGCTATGAAAATGGCAATTATCCAGCCAACTTGTCAACCGAACATTTTCATTTGCTGGTAGAGTCACCATGTTTTTTTGCCCGTAAGATAAATGAAAGAACAAGCCTGCCACTGATAGGAATGATAGATAAATATCTATTATCTAATTCCAACACTACAAACACTTTGGGATGGAATGGTTTTCTCCACAACTATTATGACAACGGCGTAGTTGAGGCGATATACAGATATTGCAAGTTGTCAAAAATTACAGATGGTGTCGATTGTGGATGTGGTGCAGGCTTATATGTTGCAGCATTGAGAAGATTAGGGCTGCGGTTTACAGGATTCGACATAAATTCAAATGTAGAATGCTATTCCAAAATGTTATTGCCAACAGGTGACAGACATTGCATCCAAGCAGACTTGACGGGTGAGATATCTGCCCGTGAATGTTTTGACATTGTAACCTGTTTTGATGTGTTTCAATATATCCCTTATGATAAGGTAGAAATAGCAGTTACCAACATGGCAAAATTAACAAATAACACTATTATTGTAGCATGGAGTGAAGAGTTTGAGAAAAAATATCAAGATTATAAATTTGAGAACGTATTTAACAGGGCTGGATTTTATAAAGATATGTTTGCAACGTCTTTTGTAAAGCGTTATCCTAAGATGAAAAAAAATATTAAAGTCTTTCGTTACATACAGGAAAGGAGGTAAATATCATAAAAAAACAGAAACAAATGTAGCCATTCAAATTAAACGTTAATGTTTAAATAAACTATTATTAAACCTTTAAAAACAATAATATGGAAATTGAAAAATATAACGCATCTTCTTTGACAAGAGGAAAGATGACAAATGACAGTTTTGAGACTCACATGTTGTCAGAAGACTATTCTGATAATAATAAAACTTATACCATTGCAGAGTTTGTAGAAATGCTCAGCAAGGGAACATGGAAAGGGGGCAATGTAGATGGCTTAGGACATGTAAGAGAAGGTGAGTTTGTCAAGTCATCTGAAGAATCTGAATATGGCAGTGATATGTTGACTTTTGTCCACGGAAGTTCTGTCAATGGAGATAATCTTGAGGAATACATGTCAAGCATCTTCTCTTTTATGAATCCACCTTACAGTAATGGAGACCCGGACATTGGTAACGGGGGAGGTGATTCTGGAAATGAAGGTGATACTGACACCCCTGACAACCCAACAAACTCCAAGATGTTCTACAGACACAGCTCGTATGAGGCATATGGTTATAGAATAGATGTTCAAACGTGTATTATGTTTGATTGCGCAATGTTATATTTCTATTTGACATATAAAGGCATTGCAAAAAAAGGTATGAAAATAGAATGTATAGCAAACGGTCCTTCTGGTTCTATGTCCGACAGAATCTTATTTACAGAAAACAGCAATGGATACGTTAATTATCAGGAACATCCAATAGGAAATTGCGCACTTCATCTCTATAATGGCGCAATGGACTGGTCTGTATCGATGAGTATCCGTAATGATCATACCCATACTACGTTTCATATAATCTGATATATTATTAGAAGATACATTTAAGATTTTCCCTATTGGCATTTAGGATTTCTCCTATTGACTTTTAGGGAAAATCTCTTTGCGAAAAAATATATTTCCGTCTATCTTTGCAGTAAATAATGGAGACTATATGGCATCTTTCAGATGGGACTATATTCTACTGACAAAAACGCAAAAACTATGAAACATTTATTCTTAGCACTCGGCCTGTTGTTGACACATTCGTTTCCGTGTATGGCAAAAAATGACAGTATCAGGAATTTTGCCAACACCGTCAACAGGTTCAACAAGGTGTTCCCTCAGGAGAAGGTCTACCTGCACCTTGACAACACAGGATATTTCAAGAACGAGAAGATATGGTTTAAGGCATATATAACAAGAACTGACAACGACAGTCTGGGCAGCATGAGCAAGGTCTTGTATGTTGAGCTAATCAATCCGTACGGCGACATAGAAAAAAGCGTGAAACTGCCAATTTTAGACGGGCAGGCACATGGCGACATCGATCTTGCAGAGCTGCTGAATAGCGGTTTTTACGAGATAAGGGCTTATACCAGATATATGCTCAACTGGGGAACGGACGCCATCTTCTCAAGGGTAATTCCGGTATTTGAGGCACCTGCAACAGAGGGCGACTATTCAAAGCCAGCCATTGCCACCAGAATTCCCGACAGAATACAGCCCGTAAAGAGGGTTGTGGCAGATGAGGGCAACAAAAAAGTAAACGTGAATTTCTATCCTGAGGGAGGAAAATTTGTCAGGGGCTTGCCTGGCAGAATGGCGTTCTCTGTCACTGATAAGAATGGGGCAGGAATAAAAGCCGCATGTCAGTTTAAAAAAGACGGCACATTTATAGGACATCCTGTAGAGACCAACGAGGACGGAAGAGCCGTGATAGAGACAGGCGCAGACAATTCTGGACTGGAATTGGTGATACAGACTGCGGCAGGATATAAGAAAACCGTAGAGCTACCTTCTCCAGAAGAGTCAGGATGCAGCCTTGTCGCAGACATGACAGATGGCGACAGCATTACTATAAAGTTGTCCTGTACCCCAAACCTGTATAGGCAGGGTGTCGGGATAGTATGGCTAAACAGAGGACACTTATACGACTGCAAGGAAAGTATATTGTCAGAAAATGGACTGTGCCTGCGCTTCGGGTGTGGCGACAGGCGAGGCGGTGTTAACCAGATAGCCGTTATTGACGAGCACGGTGAGATACTGGCAAGCAGAATGGTCTTCGTCTATCCAAGTAACGACATGTCTGAGATTTCTTTCCAAATCCCGGACACCACCTTGAGCAGAAACATAAAGCTCGTGGCCAGGACTGTTCCAAACTCATGTTTCTCGATGTCGGTGACAGACGCTTCATCTCAGACAGGAGGATGGTATGGGAACATTGCCACATGGCATCTGCTGACAAGCGACATAAAGGGATATATCAAAAATCCAGAATACTATTTTGAGAGCGACGACAGCGAGCACCGCAGGAATGCAGACCTGCTGATGCTTGTTCAGGGATGGAAGCGGTATGACCTGAAAATGATGGAGGGCAAGGCAAATTTCAACCTGCTCCACCCTGTCGAGAAGTCGCTCTTGATAGACGGTAAGCTGAAACCGCGTAGTAAAAAGAACAAAGTAGACCTCGTTGACCTGTCAGTCATGCTGCTCAACACCAGCGGTGACAGGCTCTATGGACAGACAAGGACCAATCAAAACGGAAACTTTGCCTTCGCCATGCCCGACTGCTACCGTAGCTGGACTATGATCATCATGACCGCAAAAGAATCTAAGTTCAGAAACTATCATGTAGGCATAAACCGTCACTTTTCTCCTGCACTGAGGAACGTGTCTCCACTTGAAACTGAGCAATTGGAACTGGAGCCTCCGGCATTTACCGTAAACAGATTCAAGGATAACAACGCCAGCGGTAAGATGGACGGTGTCCTCACGTTGCAGGAAGTGGATGTGGTCGCAAAGAAATGGACATCCGCACGCCAGGCATGGGAGAGCGAGGACAGGGGAGCCTTGAACGCACTCATAAAATATGACTGCGAGAAGGATGCCGACAACATCATAGACCGTGGTGAGGAAGTGCCTACTCTTATCGACTATCTGAAACAGAAGAATCCGCTCATTGACGGCAACGACAACCTCTCAGGCTCCTATGGCAAGAACGAGATATTCAACGCCTTTTATAACGATGGCCCCTCTTACGACAGAATGCCGATAATATGGATTGTAAACAACAGCTTCCTTGGCGGTACATCTTTTTTCACAAGGGTAAGCAGAAGAAATTCTGCCTCACCTGATATGCTTGATCCGTCAAGCGATGAGAGTACGGTCTATTTCCCGACTTCTCTCGACGAGGTGAAACGGGTATATATATCGTTCGGCGGCAACGACTGGAAAAGATTTCTGCCAGCCATTGACCTCATCGGCGAAAACATTGTCACAATTTATGTCTATACTACAGGAAATGCGGGAATGAGGTATGGAAAGGGTGTGCGCCTCACTTATTTTGACGGCTACAATCTTTCAAGCAGTTACGAAGAGAATATGCTAGCTGGTATAAGGCCCGACCGTGACTACAGGCGCACCCTATACTGGAATCCTGACGTAAAGGCAGATACAAACGGAGAGGCAACGATAGAGTTTACCAACAACACCAAGGGTACAATGTTCTGCATCTCAGCTGAGGGAATGACAGCAGATGGCAAAGTGTGCTGCAACAAATAATACAGGTGCATATTTTGTTATAGGCCTATATATCCGCAAATCCGCAACTGCCCTCATAATGTAGTGGTGCCATAAAGAGACAGCCCGCAGTTTTATCCAAACAGACAGGAAGCGTCAAATATCGTCTTTTTGCTGTATACCCCCATAACGCACTTGAGACAATACGCAGTTAACGGCCGTCAAGTAAATGGACATTTGAATAAACTGTTGTAGAAATGAAAGTAATAATATTGTTTGTGGCCCATTTTCTAAATGAAGACACACTTGCCAGATATCTCCGCTTACGGCAAGAGTTGCCGAAAGACAGATATGATGTTGTATGGATATTTACAACCAATGACTGTCCGGGTATTAAATTCCCTCATGATGTGCCGGTATTGTTTTTTAACTCAGTTAGTTTTCAAGAACTTAGATATACCCCAATTGAGAAAACACTGACACCAGGCAGCACGCATTTTATCCCTCTCCGCTTCTATCTCGACAACCCAAACTACCAACACTATTGGTACATAGAATACGATGTGGTGTTCACGGGCAAATGGAGCACGCTGATGGATGACTGCGACGGCAATCTTGACGGCTACGACTTCCTGAGCTGCCATATAGAGAAATATGGCGACGGCAACAGGGAATGGGGGTGGTGGCACAGGAGCAACGACTGCGGATATCCGTTGGAGGAGTGCGTGAAAGGCTTCAATCCAATATGCCGCTATTCAAACCGTGCCCTGGCTCTGCTCGACAGATACATGAAGGAGGGACACTCGGCACACTCGGAGGTAATGATAACCACATGCCTGCACAACCACGGCATGAGGAT
>CABSIA010000164.1 GCA_902477645.1 uncultured Prevotella sp.
TTGCGCCGATGGTACTGCAATGCAATGCGGGAGAGTAGGTAACCGCCTCTTTTCAGACGGGAGTCCCGGGGAACTCAATCCCTGGGACTCTTTTTTTGTATGTATATTTTGAATTTTTCAGTTAATAAATTGTGAGGCCGCTATATATGGCGGCTCAATTAAACCACAAACTACACTTAATTGATTTCTATTGTTTTTTGAAATTGAGTTTTGATGGTAACTTTATCCACTTCCTATTTCTTGCGATTTTGATATTGCTTCCTGATGTTTGTTCAAGAGTGTAAGTGGAGTCGTTTATAATCTTAAGATTGGCTGTGAGATCCTCGCTGCCATAATCATTTATTATCTGTAATTTGGCATTATTCTTATCTATAATTTCAGAAGCTGTTATAATCCATTTTCTGGAGTCTTGATAGTCACCTAAGTAACCATCAACCTCACCAAATATTTCTTGTTGCGGGATGGTTATATTCTTGTCGTATAGGTTGATATTCAGATAAATATTATATTGCTGATTTTTTAATGTACCTTTAAAAAGCTTTACTTCCTGTGCAAAGCTGGGGGAAATTTGTAAAAATAGCAGAATTATAGCAAAAATAGATTTCATAGTCTTATCTTTCATTTTGTTTGCAAAGATACAAGATTACATCAATAAAACCTCTATTTTTATAAAAAATCATAAGGTATAATTGGTATTTTAGATTTTTTATAGTAACTTTGCGCCGTTGATCAATAGATATGAATATTTGTAATGGATAATAAAAAGATGGTTCCCGACTATATTTTTGAGTCAAGTTGGGAAGTTTGTAATAAAGTTGGTGGTATTTATACTGTACTCTCAACCAGGGCAAATACATTGCAATCATTGTTGCATGACCGTGTGATTTTTATTGGACCAGACTTTTGGGATGGTAATAAATGTCCATATTTTGAGGAGGACTCATCCTTGTTTGGTGATTGGAAGAAGTCTATTGCTGATTCTGATTTGAAAGTGCGGGTTGGGCGATGGACCATTCCTGGTTCGCCAATAGCTATATTGGTAGATTTCAATAGTTATTTCTCAAAGAAAGATGAGATTTATTCTCGTTTATGGGAATTGTATCAGGTAGACAGTCTTCATTCATACGGTGATTATGACGAGGCGTCTATGTTCTCTTATGCGGCGGCATTGGTGGTTGAGAGTTTTTATAATTATTATCTTGATATCACCAAGAAAGTTGTATATCATGGTAATGAATGGATGACAGGTTTAGGCTTGTTGTATATAAATCACAAGTTACCTGCGATTTCTACCATATTTACAACGCACGCAACGAGTATAGGAAGAAGTATAGCAGGGAATAATAAACCGTTGTATGACTATTTGTTTGCTTACAATGGTGACCAGATGGCTCAGGAGCTTAACATGCAGAGTAAGCATTCTATAGAGAAGCAGACAGCCTTGAATGTTGACTGTTTCACAACCGTAAGTGACATTACAGCAAAGGAATGTGCTGAACTTATGGACAAGCCTGTTGATTTTGTGCTGCCTAATGGTTTTGAAAATGATTTTGTGCCACGTGGTGCAGCTTTTACCAAGAAGCGCAAGGAGGCACGAAAGAAACTTTTGCAAGTAGCAAGCTGCCTTACAGGTACAACAATATCTGATGAAGCCCTAATTATAGCAACCAGTGGCAGATACGAGTTCCGCAACAAGGGTATAGACGTATTTATTGAGGCGATGAACCGTCTGCGTTTTGATTCCCGTTTGGAGAAGGAAGTTGTTGCTTTCATAGAAGTTCCCGCATGGGTAGGTGAGCCTCGTAAAGATTTGATTTTGAGACTGACTGACGGAAATGAGAATACACCTCTCGAATATCCAATGCTTACCCATTGGCTCAACAATATGAATGAGGATAAGGTATTGGGCATGATGCGTTATCTTAATATGAACAATGCTGTTGAGGACAAGGTGAAAGTTGTATTCATTCCATGTTATCTTACAGGTGATGATGGTATTCTTGGCCTCTCATACTATGATGTTATTCTTGGTAACGACCTCAGCGTATATCCGTCTTATTATGAGCCTTGGGGATATACCCCATTGGAAGCAGTAGCATTCAAGGTTCCTTGTATCACAACCGATTTGGCTGGTTTTGGTCTTTGGGCTGATAGTGTGAAGGGTGATACCTGTCATATCGAGGATGGTGTAGAGGTTATACATCGTACAGATTACAATTATTCAGAAGTTGCAGACAGTATAAAGGAAACTATTGTGCGTTTCTCTTCATTCAATGCCGCTCAGATAAAGGCTGCAAGAAGCAATGCGGAGAAATTGTCACGTAAAGCCTTGTGGGACAAATTTATTACGTATTATCTTGATGCGTATGATTTTGCGCTTCGTAAAGCAGAAGAGAGAAAATAAATAATAACCATTAATATTAAGTAATTAAGTTAATTCTTATGAAAATTAAATCAGACTATGTAAATGAGCCTCAGTGGAGGGAACTTGTTGTTAAGTCGACTTTGCCAGAAGAGTTGAAATGTCTTGACGAACTGGCACACAACATGTGGTGGGCTTGGAATTATGAGGCAAGGGATATGTTTAGAGACATAGATCCTAAGCTTTATTCTGAGGCTAAGCACAATCCTGTGGTTCTTCTTGAGCGTTTGAGCTATGAGCGTAAAGAAGAGATTGTAAAGGATAAGGCTATGATGAAGCGCATCAAGGACGTTTATGCCAAGTTCAAGGCATACATGGAAGTTAAGCCTGATGCAAATCGTCCTTCTGTTGCTTATTTCTGTATGGAGTATGGTATTCATTCTGCATTGAAGATATATTCTGGCGGTCTCGGCATGTTGGCTGGTGACTATGTAAAGGAGGCTTCCGACAGCAACGTTGACATGTGTGCTATTGGTTTCCTTTACCGTTTCGGCTACTTTACCCAGACTCTTAGCATGGATGGTCAGCAGATTGCCAAATACGAGGCACAGAACTTCAACTCTCTTCCTGTAGAGCGTGTTCTTGACGAGAATGGTAATCCTGTTGTGGTTGATGTTCCTTACACCAACTATCAGGTTCACGCCCATGTTTGGGTTGCAAATGTAGGTCGTGTGAAGCTTTATCTGCTTGATACAGACAACGATATGAACTCTGAGTTCGACAAGCCTATCACCCATTCACTCTATGGCGGCGACTGGGAGAACCGTTTGAAGCAGGAAATTCTTCTTGGTATCGGTGGTATGTTGTTGCTTAAGAAGCTTGGCATAAAGAAAGACATATACCATTGCAACGAGGGACATGCTGCTCTTTGCAACCTGCAGCGTCTTTGTGACTACATTGATGGCGGTTTGTCATTCAATGAGGCAATGGAGCTTGTGCGCTCGTCTTCACTCTATACTGTTCACACTCCTGTACCTGCTGGTCACGACTATTTCGACGAGGGATTGTTTGGCAAGTACATGGGTGGCTATCCTGCCAAGTTGGGTATTTCTTGGGACGAGTTCATCGGCATGGGACGTACAAATCCTGAAGACCATTCTGAGAGGTTCTGTATGTCAACATTTGCATGCAACACTTGTCAGGAGGTAAACGGTGTAAGTAAGCTCCACGGTTGGGTTAGCCAGAAGATGTTCTCTTCAATATGGAATGGCTATTATCCAGAGGAGAACCATGTAGGCTATGTTACCAATGGTGTACACTTCCCGACATGGGCAGCCACAGAGTGGAAGAATGTGTATGGAAAGTATTTTGACAAGAAATTCATGTCAGACCAGAGCAACCAGAAGATTTGGGAGGCTATCTATGGTGTAGCTGATGAGGAAATCTGGGAGACACGTATGACTCTGAAGAATAAACTTGTAGACTATATCCGTGAGCAGTTCCGTGAGACATGGCTCAAGAATCAGGGTGATCCTTCACGTGTAGTATCTCTTCTTGAGAGCATCACTCCAAACGCCCTCTTCATTGGCTTCTGCCGTCGTTTTGCTACCTACAAGCGCGCCCATCTTCTCTTTACCGATCTTGAGCGTCTGTCTAAGATTGTCAACAATCCTGAGCGTCCTGTTAAGTTCCTCTTTGCAGGTAAGGCACATCCGGCAGATGGAGCAGGCCAGGGCTTGATTAAGAAGATTTACGAGATTAGCCAGCGTCCTGAGTTCCTTGGCAAGATTATCTTCCTCGAGGATTACGACTTCATGCTCGCACGCCGTCTCGTATCAGGTGTTGATATTTGGATGAACACTCCAACCCGTCCGCTCGAGGCTTCTGGTACATCAGGTGAGAAGGCTGAGATGAATGGTGTCGTAAACCTCTCTGTACTCGATGGATGGTGGCTTGAGGGCTATCGTGAGGGTGCAGGCTGGGCACTTACAGAGAAGCGTACATATCAGAACCAGGGCTATCAGGATCAGCTCGATGCCGCTACTATCTACAGCTTGCTCGAGAATGAGATAGTTCCTCTCTACTACGATAAGAACGAGAAGGGCTACAGCGAGGGCTGGATAAAGGTTGTTAAGAACTCTATCGCAACTATCGCTCCTCACTATACAATGAAGCGTCAGCTCGATGACTACTATGACAAGTTCTACAACAAGGAGGCTGCCCGCTTCAAGGAGCTTTCTGCCGACAACAACAAGCTGGCTAAGGAAATAGCTCAGTGGAAAGAGATAGTTGCCGAGCGTTGGGATGCTATCAACGTAGTTTCTGCAAACTGGGATGTTCCTGCAACAGGCGTGAAGACTGGCGAGACATATACTATCCGCTATGTCATCAACGAGCAGGGCTTGTCAGACGCAGTAGGTCTCGAGGTTGTAAGCGTACGTACCGATGAGAACGGCGAGGAGCACATCTTCAGCATCCGTCCATTGGAGGTTGTAGGCCAGGAAGGCAACAACTACATCTTCGAGGGTAAGGTTTCTCCGGATATTGCAGGCAACCTGAAGAGTGCTATACGTATGTATCCTAAGAATGTCAACCTGCCTCATCGTCAGGACTTCTGCTATGTTAAGTGGATTGCACTTCCAAATGCATAAGGATATTTTAAATCTCTATAGATTACAAAGAAGGTGTCGGTTACTAAACCGACACCTTTTTTGTATTTGTATCATTTACTGCTCGCGAAGCCTTCGCAAGTCGCTTTTTATTCAAAAACATGCTCGCGAAGCCTTCGCAAGTCACTTTTTATTCAAAAACACGCTCTCGAAGCCTTCGCAAGTCACTTTTTATCCGAAAACACGCTCGCGAAGCCTTCGCAAGTCACTTTTTATTCAAAAACACGCTCGCGAAGCCTTCGTAAGTCACTTTTTATCCGAAAACACGGCTCTGTGAAATTTCTTTATTATGATTAACGCATAGTGAATCTTTCAAATAATAAGTAAAACTGGGAAAAAACAAACAAAAAGCAATAAAATGGGTATTTTTATTAAAATAATCCGATATTTTCTCGATAGTTCTCTTTTTTTTAGTTAACTTTGCATTGTATTAAACTAAATTATTAAAAAATGAAGAAATTATACTTTTCTATCATCGCATTGGCATTGACTGCGACAGCTGCTAATGCACAGACTATTCTCGATGAGGATTTCGAGACTACGAGCACGGAGAGCTACTCCACGCCCGTAGCCAAAGGAGCCGGCTGGGAAACAGTCAACACCTATACAGGTGACAGAATTGATTACAAATGGGCAAACCATTACAATGAGAAAGGTGCCATGGGCGGTCTGCACCATGCAGGCTGCGACGGTGCCATGTTCGCTGGTAATGACGGATTTGGTCCGCGTGAGGAGATCTTGCTTTCTCCAGAGCTCGATTTGAATGATACATATCAGTTGAGCTTTGACTGGAAGGTAAGTCCTAATGCTTACCAGCCTTCGACAGCATACGACCTCCAGATACGTATTGTGGAAGATGGTGACGTGGCAAATGCTGAGACCATTTTCTCAATTCAGAACGAGGACGATTTGAAGGAGAGTGGAGTTATGGTATATCCTATCACTACATGGGATATCAATTCAAGTAAGATAAATCTCAGTGACTGGAAAGGCAAGAAAGTGCGCATTGCTTTCGTGTATAAAATGTTGACAACTGTTGCCAA
>CABSIA010000165.1 GCA_902477645.1 uncultured Prevotella sp.
CCGCTATACATAGCGGCCCTACACTGCTTAATCAGGAAATATAATACATTTTGAGAGAGAGTTATGGATAATATCATTGAGGTAAAAGACAATAGCGGCATGCCGTCCGCAAACAGGAAACAAAGCGGACGGCTTGTCAAGCGGCTGATATTTGCGGCAAGGGTGATAAGCATGATTTTCACACCTTTCTATCTGCCGCTCGTCAGCCTTATTGCCTTGTTCCTGTTCAGCTATATGAGCCGTCTGCCTTTAGGGTATCAGCTGAAGGTGATAACAATAGTCTACCTGTTCACTATCTTGCTGCCCACGGTATTGATTCATATTTATCGTCAATACCAGGGATGGACAACCACGCAAATGGGTCGCAAGGAGAGGCGTATGGTGCCATACATAATAGCCATCGTATGTTATTTCGCATGCTATTACATAATGACAGTGATGCGCATACCGCAGTTTATGGCAAACATTGTCGTTACGGCACTCATGATTCAGATAGTATGCGCCATTGTCAACGTGTGGTGGAAAATCTCCATTCACATGGCGGGTATAGGAGGAATGGCGGGCGCATTACTCACCGTATCAATGATATTCCAGTTCAATCCGCTGTGGTGGCTGTCGGTAATCATTATGGTTGCCGGACTTGTAGGAACCGCGCGGATGATATTGCGCCAGCACTCGCTGACAGAGATTGTGGGAGGCTTTATTACAGGAATGATATGCGGATTCTTCCTTATACTATAGGCCCCCCTGCCCCCCGGTGGGGGGTATTGTAAATCAAAATACAACTTGCTATATAAAATATAAAAGATAGTAAACCACGCTCTCTTAACCCCCCACCGGGGGGCAGGGGGGCTTTTAATTAAAATAATATGAATCCATTAGTAAGCATTATCATGGGCTCGACAAGCGACCTGCCCGTTATGGAAAAAGCCATGAAATGGCTCGAAGAACAGGAGATACCATTTGAAGTAAACGCACTGTCAGCTCACCGCACGCCAGATGCCGTTGAGCAGTTTGCAAAAAATGCCAAACAGCGTGGCATAAAGGTTATTATTGCCGGAGCAGGTATGGCTGCCGCATTGCCGGGAGTTATTGCGGCCTCTACTCCGCTGCCTGTTATAGGCGTGCCAATTAAGGGCGGCATTCTCGACGGTCTCGACGCCGTGTTCTCTATCATGCAGATGCCTCCGGGAATACCCGTCGCCACAGTTGGCGTAAATGGCGCACAGAATGCCGCCATTCTCGCTGCTCAGATGATAGCGCTCGGAGACGGGAGCGTAGCAAAGAAAATTGAAGACTGGAAGGCAGGACTTGGCGCTAAGATAGAGAAAGCCAACCGTGACCTTGCAGAACTGAAGGACTATAAGTTTAAATGCTGATTTGCCATGATAGACTTGTTTCAATACAAGAGAAGACCTACAGACACTGTTGATGTCGGCAGCATAAAAATGGGTAGCAGTCAGCCGGTTAGAATACAGTCGATGACTACCACAAACACCAATGACACCGAGGCGTGCGTAGAGCAGGCATTGCGCATCATCGAGGCTGGCGGCGAGCTCGTAAGATTCACCACACAGGGCTCCCGTGAGGCTGAGAATATGAAAAACATCAATGCCGGCATCAGAGCCCGTGGCAAGAATACTCCGCTTGTTGCCGATGTTCATTTCAATGCCAATGTCGCAGATGTCGCCGCCCTGTATTGCGAGAAGGTCAGAATTAATCCGGGCAACTATGTAGACCCTGCCCGCAGATTTGTAAAGCAGGAATACACCGATGAGGAATATGCGCAGGAGATAAAGAAAATCGAGGCCCGCCTTGTTCCGCTTCTCGACATCTGCAAGGCAAACCATACGGCACTGAGAATTGGTGTAAACCACGGATCGCTCTCCGACCGCATACGCAACAGATATGGTGACACTCCGCAGGGAATAGTTGAGAGCTGCATGGAATTTCTACGTATCTGCAAGGCAAACGACTTTGGAAATGTAGTTATCTCCGTCAAGTCGTCAAACACTGTTGTCATGGTGCGGTCCGTACGTCTTCTTGTCGATGCCATGGACAAGGAGGATATGCACTATCCTCTGCATCTTGGCGTCACAGAGGCCGGCGAGGGCGAGGACGGCAGAATAAAAAGTGCCGTGGGCATAGGCGCATTGCTTGCCGACGGCATAGGCGATACCATAAGGGTGTCGCTGACAGAGGAGCCAGAGGCAGAGATACCTGTAGCCCGGCATCTTGTTGACTATATAGCAAAGCGGGAGGGACACATCATGGTGCCTGCCACAAAAGCCCCTGACTACAACTGGCTAAATCCGTCACGCCGCACGACAAGGGCTGTGATGGGAATAGGCGGCTCAAACCTTCCTGTTGTCATAACATCAGGCGAGGGCGAGAAAGCTGACTATGTATATGCTGGTGGAAAACTTCCGCAGCAAAAGCGTGAGGGGCAGCGCTATATCGTAGATTTCAACGCCTACGACGGCTCAGCCGGCACATTCCCGATATTTCCAGCCACAGCCTTGGCTATGGTTGGCGCGGTAAAGGCTCCGCTGAAGTTCGTTGTGCTGCAATATCCGCATCCTGCCGATGAATATATCGCCTGCTTGCGTCAGCATCCAGAGGTTGTGGTTGTATGTGCGTCAAACCATGTAAACTGTCTTGCCGCACAGCGTGCTCTGGTAAACGAGATGATGGAAGCCGGCGTGTGCAACCCTGTGGTGTTTGCCCAGATGTATACTCTTGACAACAAGGAGGAGTTCCAGCTCGATTCTGCTGCCGATATGGGTGCGCTTATGATGGACGGTGTAGTGGACGGTATCTGGCTGATGAACAATGGCTCCATACCGGCAGCCGATATCGAGGACACGGCATTCGGTATTCTTCAGGCGGCACGTCTGCGCAGTACCAAGACCGAATACATCTCGTGTCCGGGATGCGGACGCACTCTCTACAACCTGCAGCAGACCATTGCCCGAATCAAAGAGGCTACAAAACATCTGAGGGGACTTAAAATCGGCATAATGGGATGTATCGTTAACGGTCCTGGGGAAATGGCTGATGCCGACTACGGCTATGTTGGCGCCGGGCCAGGCAAGGTGTCGCTCTACCGCCGTCAGGTGTGTGTAGAGAAAAACATACCAGAGGAGGAGGCTGTAGGAAAGCTGCTTGAGCTGATAGAAAAAAGTGAAGAGTAGCCCCCCTTCCCCCCAGTGGGGGGATAAAGAAGTATTTAATAATTACAACTTGATGAATAACAATAATATGAATAATGACATTCTTAACCCCCCACCGGGGGGCAGGGGGGCTTTTGCTTCATCCCGTTACGACAATGCCGGCATAATGTACCGCAGATGCGGCAACTCGGGTGTGCTTCTGCCGAAGATATCGCTCGGTTTTTGGCATAACTTCGGGGGCGTAGACCCATACGAGCGCAGCCGCGAGATTACACGCTATGCCTTCGGGCATGGCATAACGCATTTCGACCTTGCCAACAACTACGGACCTCCCTACGGCTCTGCCGAGGAAACTTTAGGGCGGCTTATGGATGACGATTTCCGTCCGTATCGTGACGAGCTATTCATTGCGACAAAGGCGGGATACGACATGTGGCCTGGGCCATACGGCAACTGGGGCTCAAGGAAATATCTTATGGCGAGCATAGACCAGAGTCTTAGGCGTATGCATCTCGACTATGTTGACCTGTTCTACAGTCACCGCTACGACCCCAATACTCCTCTTGAGGAAACCCTTCAGGCTCTTGTCGATATCGTCAGACAAGGCAAGGCCCTGTATGTCGGCATAAGCCGTTGGCCGCTTGATGCGCTGAAGACGGCCAACGAATATCTCCGTAGCCGTGATGTGCCGTTGCTTATATACCAAGGCAGAATAAATCTGCTCGACCGTGAGCCTATCGAGGCGGGCATACTCGACTATTGCCGCAACAACGGCATTGGTTTCATAAGTTTCTCGCCGTTGGCCCAGGGACTGCTTACCGACAGATATATCAACGGAATACCCGCCGACTCCAGGATGGCTAAGGGACGTTTCTTGAAGAGCAGCATGCTGACAGAGGATGTGCAGAGCTACATTCTGCACCTTAACGACATTGCCCGACAACGCAACGAGACCATTGCAGAGATGGCTCTGGCATGGGTGCTCAGTCAGAAAGGCGTAACGAGCGTGCTTGTTGGAGCAAGCAGCACAAGTCAGTTGGAAAAGAACCTGAAATGTATCACCGCCCAGCCGTTTGGCGACGAGGAGATATAGTGTGCATAACAAATCGTTAAATTTGCCCTCACAGTGGCTGAATCTTGAATGAAACTTTAGAAATTCAGTTTCTTATTGCTAATTTTTATTAGAAAACTCAGTAAATGCAAAAAAAACATTATCTTTGCAATTGTATATATAATATCTAAACATAACTTTAATACAAGTAAATATTCGATGACGGTTTCTGATTTTACATATGAGCAAGCGAAAAATTTAATCGCCACTCCTAAGGTGATACTTGAGAGTGACGGTAAAACCGTATGTAAACTAAAGTGTGTAGAATGCGGTTCCGGTATGCGTGAGAATATTATTTTGCAATCCGAGGATGAAGAATTTATGTTTGTATGGACAATAAATAGAAGTTCCAAGGAGTTGATAAAATTAAGTTTGCATGTATTGGAAAAAGATACTCATATAGGAATATTTCGTGTAGATTATGTTTCAAATGAGTCTATACATCATAATCCTGAGGTAGCAACGGTGGATTTGCCAGATGAATTAAAACCGTTCATAGGATTGGATATTGTTGGGTCTCATGCTCATTTCAATGTAGCAGGCTATAAAACTTTGCAATGGGCTGTGCCACTAAACAATATGGATTTCGAAATTAAATCTATTGTAAACAAAGATAATGTTATCGATGCAGCTTCTGCGATTTTATGTTTTGCAAGATATATTAATATTAAAACGCCAATAACGGCACAGCAGAGTATAATATGAGTTGGATAGAAAACAGAATAACTGATTATTATAAGTGGTTGCGTGAACGTGCCAAAGTACGGACGGACGAAATCACGGGTTGGAGTGTGATGTCTACTCCTTTTCTGGGTGCTTATAATGACGCTCTTGAAATTTATGTACGCAGAAATGGAGATGACATAGAATTGAGTGACGATGGTGTTATATTTGATAATCTGAACCAACTTGGTGTGAATGTCAACCGCTCTCTAAAACGCAGAGAATGGGTTGATTACATCCTGCGCAATTATGGTGTTACAATTGAAGATAATGAACTAAGGACAATTGCCACGGTAGATAATTTTCCTCAGAAAAAGCATGCCTTGCTTTGTGCTATGTTGGAAATTTCGGAGATGGAGGTCTTGGCTCAGAATAATGTAGCTACTATATTTAAGGAAGATGTGAGAAACTTTTTTGATAAAAACGACCTTGTGTATACGCCTCAGTTTATAATGAAGGGTAGTACTGGTATAGAGTTTACTTTCGACTTTCAATTTGCTGGAAGGAAAAAAGAAACGGTCGTTAAATCTTTCAATACACTAAACAAAATCAATGTCCCAAATTTCCTGTTTACATGGGAAGATATTAAACCTGTTAGACAAGAACAGACTGGTAAGGAGGTAAATAGTTTGGCTATAGTCAATGATTTGGCTCTTAAGCTTAAGCCTGAATATATAAATGCCTTGGAAAAATATGGTTGCAAGTACATTCCATGGAGTCAAAAAGATACTCCTGAAACAATTAAATACTTTAAAGGCTTAGTTGCGTAGAATGTGCAATTAGATTCAAAAGCCAATATAGATGAGCTTGGTGTCAACAACACATCAAGCTCATTTTTGCATATATACGGTTTGTTTACGAAATTTATAAGGTCGTGTTGCCGAACGCTTATATATGCGTTGCCAACAAGGTTATTAACCTTGAGGCGTTAAGGTTAATAACTAGGGTGTCCAGTTCGTTGTACCAAATTTAGCTCACTTTCCTAAGCGTTTTGGTT
>CABSIA010000166.1 GCA_902477645.1 uncultured Prevotella sp.
AAGCACCTTTCTCAGCCTCGATACGGGCCATGAGGTTGCTCTTGGTGTCTTTCAGTACATCACCGAGAAGCTCAGCAAACTTGCTTGCATGCTCAGCCTCCTCGAAAGCGTAGCGCTTGTAAGCCTCAGCAATTTCAGGATAGCCCTCACGGTCAGCCTGACGTGACATAGCAAGATACATACCAACCTCGCAGCACTCACCGTTGAAATGAGTCTCAAGGTCTTTAATCATTTCCTCGTTAGCACCCTCGTTACGGGCAGCGCCAAGTGTATGTACTGTAGCGAATGCAGGTGTGTCTGATGGATCGCTCATTTCTGTGAATTTGCTTGCAGGAGCCTTGCAAAGAGGACATTTCTCAGGAGCCTCAGTTCCCTCATGAACATAACCGCAAACGGTGCAGATAAATTTCTTCTTCATAGTTGTAATTATTTTAAATGGTTATTGAATAACTGCCAACAAAGTTACATCTTTTTTCAGAAAACACGCAAAATTGCAGACTTTTTTTACCGAGAATTAGCAAAATTTTATTCTATCTCGGCACCGTCGAACAGGTCAAAAGTGATTTTCTTTCCTTTTAAATCAATGAGCGACTTGTCCCATTTTCCATCAAGAACATGGATTCTTGTTTTACCTTTTGCAGGAGCAGCATCGATGGCCGCCTGCAAATCAAGATAGTTTCCGAAGCCCCGCTTTGAGACTATATAGTCGTATTTGTGCATATATCGTCTGAGCTTTGGTACCTTTGCAACCAACTCGCTTGCCAAAAGAGAGGCTACGCAATGCGCTCCATAGACATTGTAGTGCGTATTATCTTGTCTGCCTTTGGGAATTGAAGGAATTTCTCCTGGTTTAAACCACATGTGAAGACGCCGCGAGCCAACAACTCCAAGACTCTGCTCAAGGCCATGTGTAATGGCATTGGCATCAATGAAGACAATATTGTTTCTAACAGCCACATTTTGCGGCGATATAAGATAGTCGCCATGAGTATCTATCAAAGTGTCGGAATTTACTTTCTCGTCTTGATATATGGTGTTGCGGAGTGACTCGTCATCGACACCGTCAACAGACTTGCGGAAGAAATTACGACGAACCACAGAATTCATCAAAATTGGTATGCCGCCTTTCTCTTTTGTCTCGTCAACATAACGCTGAAGGTGTGCGTCGAAAGTTGTTCCTGGATCTGTATGCCTGTCAGCTTTAGGTTTCTCATCGTTATGTCCAAACTGTATTATGACATAATCACCTGGCTTAATCAGCTCAACAACCTTTGCCCAGCGTCCCTCATCCATAAAACTTTTAGACGATCTGCCGTTGACCGCATGATTATCAACAATAACATTAGAATCGAAAAAGCCCTGCAAAGCCATCCCCCAACCACGTTCTGGATTTGTATCAGGGTTATTTTTGTTAGCAGCTGTCGAGTCACCAACAATAAAAATAGTGACAGGTCTCTTACCAGCAGAAAGCGTCAAGGCAACAATGATAACGGCTATGATATTCAGCAATTTAGATAGTTTCATTACATATTATTTTAAGTAGTGTTTTTTATATTGTAAATTTTATTTTTTTGAATAAGGCTGTGAACAAGTATCTCGTCCACAGCCTTTTATTTTAAACAGGAATACCAGACTATCAGGTATTTAATGTTTTGTACATTCTAAACGTACCGATAAGTTCCTTGGCTGTCAGCAATTTCTGTTCGCCAGTCTCCATATTCTTGAAAGTAAACTTACCCTCATTCATTTCATTCTCACCAGCAAGGGCTACAAACGGAATGTGCTTGGCATTGGCATAAGCCATCTGTTTCTTCATCTTTGCCGCATCTGGAAAAATCTCTGTGCGTATGCCGGCAGCTCTTGCCTCGGCTACCACAGGAAGACAATAAGCCGTCTCTTTCTCGCCAAAGTTGATGAACAGCAGCTGGGTTGCATTTACAGCCTCCTTTGGATAAAGATCGAGCGCATTCAGTACGTCATAGATGCGGTCGGCACCAAAAGAGATGCCAACACCACTCAGACCCGGCATCCCAAAGATGCCGGTCAGATTGTCATAGCGCCCACCGCCAGTAATGCTGCCCATCGGCGTATCGAGTGCTTTTACCTCAAAAATGGCACCAGTGTAATAGTTCAGGCCACGAGCCAAAGTAAGGTCAAGCTCTATCTCATTGCTCAAGCCACAAGACTTCAAAGTGTCAAGAATAAAGCGGGTTTCCTCAACACCTTTCAGTCCCGTCTCGCTGTCCTTAAGAACATCGGCTATGACATTAAGTTTCTCTTCATTTGTTCCCGATAAAGAAATTATAGGCTGCAACTTATCAATTGCCTCTTCGCTTATGCCACCGTTACGCAATTCTTGATTTACATTGTCAAGACCAATCTTATCGAGCTTGTCTATGGCTACCGTAATGTCAACAATTTTATCAGCCTCGCCTATTGTCTCTGCAATACCTGAAAGTATCTTGCGGTTATTGATTTTTATGCAGACACGTATACCGAAACGAGTAAACACGGTATCGACAATCTGCATAAGCTCAACCTCATTAAGCAAAGAGTCGGAGCCAACAACGTCGGCATCGCACTGATAAAACTCACGGTATCTGCCTTTCTGCGGACGGTCAGCCCGCCAAACAGGTTGTATCTGATATCGCTTAAACGGCAACTGTAGCTCATCACGGTGCATAACGACATATCGTGCAAACGGAACAGTAAGGTCATAGCGGAGGCCTTTCTCGCAAAGACGTGCGGCAAGGTGCAGAGGATTTCTCTCCTGCAACTCTTCCTCGCTCACCTTGTTCATAAAATCTCCGGAGTTCAAGATCTTGAAAAGCAGCTTGTCGCCCTCCTCGCCATATTTACCCATAAGAGTCTGCAAGGTTTCCATTGCAGGTGTCTCAATCTGCTGAAAACCATAAAGCGCATACACCTCCTTGATGGTGTCGAATATATAATTGCGTTTAGCCATCTCCACAGGGCCGAAATCCCGTGTGCCCTTAGGAATACTTGGTTTATTTGCCATTAGTTTCTGTTTTTTAAAAGAATATTTATCCTCTTACGATGGTCTGTGCGCGGTCCGGACCGATAGAGATAATCTTGATTGGTGTCTCAAGATAGTCCTCGATGAATTTTATATAGTCGTTGAATTCGGCCGGGAACTGCTCCTCTGATGTAAACGCAGTCATGTCGGTCTTCCAACCCTTCATTTCCTTGTAAACAGGTGTCACCCCATCAATCTCGTAAGGCAATTCTGTTGTCTCTGTGCCGTCCTGCAATTTATATGCAACACAAGCTTTAACAGTATCAAATCCGTCAAGCACATCGCTCTTCATCATAATAAGCTCAGTAACGCCATTTACCATGACAGAATATTTAAGCTGAACGAGGTCTACCCATCCGCAACGGCGCTCTCTGCCTGTAACAGCTCCGTACTCATGTCCAAGGTCACGGATAAGTTTGCCTGTCTCATCGAACAATTCTGTTGGGAACGGACCTGCGCCAACACGCGTACAATATGCTTTCATAATACCATATACATGTCCGATGCGGTTTGGACCGATGCCAAGACCAGTACATGCGCCGGCACAGATGGTATTTGAGGATGTCACAAAAGGATAGCTTCCAAAATCAACATCAAGCATTGTACCTTGGGCACCCTCGCAAAGAACACTCTTTCCGTCACGCAGCAGATTGTTGACTTCGTGCTCGCTGTCAACAATGTGGAACTGCTTCATGTACTCAATGCCCTCCATCCACTTTTTCTCAACCTCAGTGATGTCGAAATCTGTGTAGTTAAGCGATGCGAGCATTTGCAGGTGACGCTCTTTATGAGCCTTATATTTAGCCTCGAAATTGTCCAGAATATCACCGACACGAAGTCCGTTTCGGCTGGTTTTGTCTGTATATGTAGGTCCGATGCCTTTTCCAGTCGTGCCCACTTTGTTCTTTCCCTTGGCAGCCTCGAGAGCTGCATCAAGAACACGATGGGTAGGCATGATGAGATGTGCTTTCTTTGAGATGTGCAGACGGTTCTTCAGCTCATGTCCGCTTTTCTCAAGTCCGATAGCCTCATCCATAAAAAGGTCGGGAGCCAATACCACACCATTACCGATGATGTTGACCTTCCCACCCTGGAAAATACCAGACGGAATGCTCCTGAGAACATATTTCTCGCCCTCAAACTCCAAGGTATGTCCGGCGTTTGGACCGCCTTGGAAACGTGCGATTACATCGTAACCAGGTGTCAGTACGTCTACAACCTTTCCCTTACCTTCGTCGCCCCACTGAAGTCCCAGCAAGACGTCAACTTTACCTGTATTCATTTTTTAGTATTTGATTTTTGTTGTTCCAATAATGTTTTATTTCTTGTATTTTTTGCCATGCATGACGAGCAGATGCCATAAATGTAAAGCGCAAAGCCCTCACGCCTAAATCTCGACAGCTTAATGTTGTTTACAGCATCATCCAAAAGCGGTGACTTTATCTCCACAACCTTGCCACACATTGTACAGACCTGATGGCAATGGTTGTTGTCTAAATCGCATATCTCATAACGCGTGCCGCTTGGTAGCCTATGACGCACCACGATTCGCAGTTTGATGAAAAGCTTGATGGTGTTATAAAGAGTGGCCCGGCTCACTATGAAATTTTTCTCAGCGAGCACGTCTCCTAACTCCTCAATGGTAAAATGCCCGTGAATAGAACATATAACATCAAGAATAGCATATCTCTCAGAAGTTTTTCTGAGATGATTTGCTTCTATATAACAGTTAAGAATGTCAAGCATTCGTTTCTTGATGTCGTCATTCATGCTTTATAGCTGTTTGTAGTCAGTATTCTCTTTCTCCGAAAATTGAGGTACCCACTCTAACCATTGTCGACCTGCACTCTACGGCTATGTGGTAATCGTGGCTCATCCCCCACGAGCGCTCGCAAAACTTATCATCGTCAGCAAAATATCTCGCCTTAACCTCGTCAAAGAAGTCGGCAGCCTGCATCATCTCGCTCATAATGAGCTGCCGGTCTTCTGTGTTAGATGCCATCATCATCAGTCCGGATATATGCACATGGCACATATTGCGCCATTCTCCTTCTTCAAGGAATTCTCTACATTGCCTCAAAGAAAAGCCATATTTGGTAGCCTCATGCGCCACATGTAGCTCAAGCAGCACATTGATAATCCTGTTGTTTTTGGCTGCCTGTTTCTCAATTTCCTTGAGTAGTTTTGGCGAGTCCACAGCATCAATCATCGAGATATACGGCGCAATGTACTTCACCTTGTTAGTCTGCAGATGACCAATAAAATGCCATTCTATATCAGACGGCAATTCCGCGACCTTTATTTTCAGTTCCTGCTCGTGGCTCTCACCGAAGATGCGCTGCCCTTCATTATATGCAATCCGGATAAGTTCCGAGGGATGGTATTTGCTGATGGCAACCAATCTCACGCCATCAGGCAAAGAGCCAGCGACCCTGTGAAGATTTCGTGCGACATCAACCTTACTCATACCTGTGCGCCCTCAGTTTCTGCCGAGCCGGCATTTTCCATATATTCGGGCACATCGTTACGCTCAACCATTTTTTTTGACGATGTATGCTCATACACATCCATTATCATTGTCTCTGCAATGCTCGCCATTACATAATCAATCTGTGTTGAGCCCATAACCTCGTCAATATGCTTAACGGCAACGGGCAGCGATGATGCCTGAACAAGATAGTTTACCGCCGTGCGCTTTTCTTTCTCTGTCTTCTCGTCAATGGTGATAAATTGCAATTTTGCCTTATACCATCTGTCGTCATTAGTATTCTCACTGAAAAATATCTCACGGTATGCAGCGTGCTTTATATCTGTAATCTTAAATTCGCCACTTATGTAAGATGACATTTCCTCAATAATGGTGTTCTCAGCCTCGGTAAAACTAAGAGCGTCAACCACATATTGCTCTGTAACCTTCTTCTGCATACCATCCTCCATGGTCTTCTCATAGCGTATCTTGGTCTC
>CABSIA010000167.1 GCA_902477645.1 uncultured Prevotella sp.
TGGCATCGCAACCGCTTGCGTTGCCACTTGCAAGCGGTTGCGATGACTGGTGAATCCCATTTAATTTTTTTTTTGCGGAATTAAGGTGTTATCTAACTTCTAAAATGAATTGTTATGGAATGTTTTGCAAATAGAATTCTTTATTCTTTATATTGTTTAGAAAACAAACTTGGCCTTGTATTCCTTTTGCTTTTCAAACCTTTCTTATTTGTTTTAGCAAAAATCATTTACAAATACAAATTGCCCAATAATGACAATCTAAAGAATAAAGGATTTAAAGATTTTAAGGAAGATGCGGATAAAACTGCTAAAATGTCAATCCTTGATTTAGATTATGGGATGAGTTTAAATCGTAGTGAGGTTATTCTTTTTTCTACATTATTGCCATATTTTGCAATATTAACAATTATTATAAATAAATTTATATATGTATTATTTGCTTCAAAAATGTCATTAAAGTTAACCATAGCGGTTGTTATAACAATATCTGCGTCAATTGTTCATTTTTTCTGTTTTCGAAATGACAAATACAAAACATATTTCAAGAAATTTAAGAACAATAAAAATAATACAAAATGGCACTTCGTGTGTTTGCTGTATATTATAGGCGCATGTGTCGCATGTTATTGGGCTATAATTCTGTTTAATGCTGATTATTTCGGAATATAGTTATCACCGTCATGCCCTTTTGTTATCAAAATATTCAAATTATGGCATACTTTTTTAACAGAATTTTGTTTTCAATGTTTTGCTGGGAAAATTTAGTAGACGAATTGGCAGGGATTGCTTTAAAACCTTTAAAGTATATTCTGCCAAGAATTGTGTATAAGTTGAACCTATTCGGCAGTATAAAAAAACATTATACAAGTTTTGAAGAATTTGTTAATGAAAAAGAACATCTTTATAAAGACCTTACATATAATTTGGATTATGGCTCAAGTTCGTATCAAAGTAAAGGTGCATTAGTGGTATCAATGATGCCATATTTTATGTTGTTAATAGCCACTAACAAGTATTTGGGTATACTACCAATGCCATATATACCTTTTAATTTGTGGTTGATTATCGCTGGTGTTCTATCATCGTTTGTAGTCCATTACTTCTGTCTCAAAAATGACAAATACAAAACGTATTTCAAGAAATTTAAGAACAATAAGAATAATACAAAATGGCACTTCGTGTGTTTGCTGTATATTATAGGCGCATGTGTCGCATGTTATTGGGCTATAATTCTGTTTAATGCAGATTATTTCGGAATATAGTTATCACCTGTCACGATTTTTATCAAACATAAAATTTCTAAAACGTCATCATGAAACACATTTTTATATCGATAATATTTAGCAGTATGGCATTCTGTGGGTATGCACAACATGCCATATATTATAGCTATGATGCTGCTGGTAACAGAATCAGCAGGGAGTTGCGCTCACAGCCGCAAAAAGGTATGCGTAAGTATCAAGACCGTGATACTATTAAAAAAGTTGACGGAGTTACAGAAAGTTGGAAAATCGTGATATCGTAAAGTGGGCAAGGTAAAGTTTGCACTATCTTTAAATGATATAAACTGCACTCAGAAATTTATTCAACGCACATAAATATTCAAAAATCAGCAAATTAGTTTTGCCGTATGGCAGTTTTTGTTTAATTTTGTAGCAAAATTCGATAATATGGGAATATTTGGCTTATTTAACAAGAAAAAGAAGGAAACCCTCGACCAAGGCCTCGAGAAGACCAAGCAGAGCGTTTTCAGTAAGTTGACACGCGCCATTGCCGGTAAGTCAAAAGTTGACGACGATGTTTTGGACAACCTTGAGGAGGTGCTCATAACAAGCGATGTGGGTGTCGACACCACACTGCGCATCATTCAGAGGATTGAGGAGCGTGTTGCCCGCGACAAATACGTTTCAACATCCGAGCTCAACGGCATTCTCCGTGACGAGATTGCAGCCCTGTTGAGCGAGAACAATACCGATGACAACGACAACTGGGACCTTCCGTCAGACCATAAGCCATACGTGATTCTCGTGGTAGGCGTAAACGGTGTCGGGAAAACCACAACTATCGGAAAACTTGCATATCAGTTCAAAAATGCGGGAAAGAAGGTTTATCTCGGTGCCGCCGACACTTTCCGCGCGGCAGCCGTAGACCAGCTTTGCATCTGGGGCGAGCGGGTAGGGGTTCCTGTAATTAAGCAGCAGATGGGCTCCGACCCTGCATCGGTTGCATTCGACACGCTGCAGAGTGCCAAGGCAAACGGTGCCGACGTGGTGCTTATCGACACTGCCGGACGACTGCACAACAAGGTGGGACTCATGAACGAGCTGAAGAAAATTAAGGATGTCATGAAGAAAGTCCTTCCTGAGGCTCCAGACGAGGTCATGCTCGTGCTCGACGGCTCAAAAGGTCAGAACGCATTCGAGCAGGCGCGCCAGTTTGCCGCTGTGACACAGATAACCTCACTTGCCATTACCAAACTCGACGGTACGGCAAAAGGCGGTGTCGTTGTCGGTATTAGCGACCAGCTGAAAGTTCCTGTAAAATATATAGGACTGGGAGAGAAAATGGAAGACCTGCAACTCTTCAACAAACGTGAGTTTGTAGACTCTCTTTTCAAAAACTGACAAGCTAAAACCAATGAAAATCAACCAGATAGATTTTATAACTCTCGGATGCTCCAAAAACCTCGTAGACACCGAGAAACTGATGAGGCAGTTTGAGGCTAACGGCTACAAATGCGTCCACGACCCAAAACGGCCGCAAGGCGAGATTGCCGTTATAAATACCTGCGGTTTCATCGGCGATGCCAAGGAGGAGAGCATAAACACCATTCTTGAGTTTGCACAGGCTAAAACCGAAGGGCGGCTCAGGAAACTTTTCGTTATGGGATGCCTCTCACAACGGTACAGGGACGAGCTTGAGAAGGAAATTCCGGAAGTCGACGCATACTACGGAAAATTCGACCACAAGCAGTTGCTCGCAGACCTCGGAAAAGCCGAGGTGCCGTCGTGCCGGGGACAGCGACATCTTACAACGCCCCGTCATTACGCTTACATAAAAATCAGCGAGGGATGCGACAGGCGTTGTGCCTATTGTGCAATTCCGCTTATTACGGGCCGCCACATCAGCCGTCAGAAAGAAGAAATTCTTGACGAAATCCGCCAGCTTGTGTCAGAGGGCGTGAGAGAATTTCAGATTATAGCTCAGGAGCTGACATACTACGGCGTTGACATCGACGGAAAACGCCATATTGCAGATCTCATCGATGAAATGGCTGAAATTAATGGTGTTAAATGGATAAGACTCCACTACGCCTATCCAAACCAGTTCCCGATGGAATTGCTTGACGTGATGAACCGGCATGATAATATCTGCAAATATCTTGATATCGCCTTGCAGCATATCTCAGACCACATGCTCACAGCCATGCACCGCCACGTCAGCAAGCAGGAGACCATGGAGCTGATTGAGGCTATCAGAAACAAAGTGCCAGGAATTCATCTCCGCACTACGCTGATGGTGGGTTTTCCAGGCGAGACCGATGAGGATTTCAAGGAATTGATGGATTTTGTGCGGTGGGCACGATTTGAGCGTATGGGGGCTTTCGCATATTCAGAAGAGGAGGGTACTTACAGTGCCGAGCATCTTGCGGACGACGTGACCGATGAGGTAAAACAGATGCGGTTGAGCAAGCTTATGTCGCTGCAACAGCGCATTAGCGCCGAGATTGAGGCAGAGAAAGTCGGACAGTTGCTGAAAGTCGTAATCGACAGAAAAGAAGGCGACTACTACATAGGCCGCACAGAATTTTGCTCACCGGAGGTTGACCCCGAGGTGCTGATAAAGACATCTGAGAGAACTCTGCGTACGGGGTGTTTCTACAACGTCCGCATAACTAATAGCGAGGAATTTGACCTCTACGGAACGGTTGAGCAATAGCACTCATTATTTATACTTCAAAAAACAGCAACCCTTACTATATGAAAAACAAAGAGATCATAGCAGAGTTGTCAAACCGCACAGGGTATTCGCAGGTTGACACACAGAAACTCATGCGGACGCTCATCGATGAGATGGGCAGCAGATTTACAGACGGCGACAACGTGTATCTGCAAAACTTCGGAACATCGGAAGTCAAGAAGAGACTCGAGAGGGTGGTTGTTAATCCAGGCACCCAACAGCGCATGCTTGTGCCGCCAAAATTGGTTCTGAACTTCAAGCCAATCGCCTCGATTAAAGAAAACCTGAAGAATGCGGGAGGAGGTCAAGATGAGTAAGATTGGAATTGCTGAGCTTGCCACCGTGCTCATGGAGAAACACGGGCTGAAGCGCACAGAGGCAGAATTGTTTATCCGCCAGTTTGTGGTTGTTGTAAACGAGTCGCTCACCAACGATAAAATAGCTAAAATAAAAGGTCTCGGAACATTCAAGGTTACGGCGGTTAGCCCCCGCAAAAGTGTCGATGTAAATACTGGCGAAGCTATCATAATCGACGGACGCGACAAAATAACGTTCACTGCCGATGCCGCTATGCGTGACCTCGTGAATGCGCCATTCGCTCAGTTCGAGACGGTTGTAATAAACGATGGTGTAGACTTCTCCGCCATAGACGAAAAATATATAAACGGGCAGAACGGATATGTCGAGGAAAGCGAGTTCGAGGCTCAAACTATTTCGGAAGATACTGCTCAAACCGCAGAGACAGAACCAGAGCCTGTGGCAGTTTCTGAGCCTGAGCCTATAACAGAACAGGAGCCGGAGCCAACAGCTGAGCCAGAGACTATATGTGCCAGAGAACCCGGTCAAGAACCGGAACCTATGGTGGCACAAGAGTCTGAGTCTGAGTCTGCGCCTGCACCAGAAGTCTTAAATTCGGAGGAACGAGGCGTACCTAAATGGCAGGCAGACCGTTTAGTAGCTGAAAACCACAAACTTGAGGCCGCTAATGATTTTCTTTACGAACAAATAAGTTCGTTCAAAACTCGCACAACAATCCTCGCCACATGTCTTGTAATTGTTGTTGTCGGTGCCATTGTCGGATTTTTCTATCTTAACTCACAGCTTGAGACACGCAAAAACCGAATTGATTATCTTGAGGCTCAGATAGTTAGCAAAATGGATAAGATGATTAGAAAACAAGAGCCTGTTGTTGATTCTGTTGCTGCCAAGGCAAAGACTGACAGCATGAAGGCTGTACAGGAAAAAGCCAACCTGATACTTCAGAGGCAAATTGAGAATAAAGCTAAAGAAGAACAGAAAAAAGCAGCAGAACAGAAAAAGGCTTCTGCAGAGGCTAAAAAAGCAGCAGAGGCAAATAAACCTGTTGAAACAATAAATTCTGATTCTCAAACCGCTTACAATAAAGATGCCAGAGTGCGTACTGGCGCCTATTTGATAACTGGCGTTGCAAAGACAATTACAGTGAAGCCTGGCCAGACTCTTTCAAGCATCAGCAAGGCTCAGCTCGGTCCTGGTATGGAATGCTACATTGAGGCTGTCAACGATGGCAAAACCACATTCAATGCAGGAGATAAAATCAGAATTCCAGAACTGAGACTTAAGAGGAAAAAATAATTTTTTGTGAGCTACTAAGTAATAAACAAAAACCTTAATTCCGCAACATAATTGAAAATTATTTTTATAAGTACCTGAGCAACATTTTGTTGCCCAGGATTTTGCCATGTCAGAGTTTTCACTTATCTTAGTGTTGTGAATCCAAAAACAAGGAAAACCGGAACAGACATGGCAAAGATAGCAATAAAATCCGAAAAACTCACTCCTTTTGGAGGCATATTTCCAATCATGGAGCAATTTTCCTCCCTTCTCTCCTCCACAATAGACTCAA
>CABSIA010000168.1 GCA_902477645.1 uncultured Prevotella sp.
GCATTTCTCACACCTTAATTGCGAACCCAGGGCGCCGCTTCGCTTTGCCCTGGGCTGTGCGCTTGCCGGGCTTTCAGCCCGCTCATTACACAATTATTGCGTAAGTTGTTTTTTGCATATTACTAAGCCCGCAACTTTATTATCTTACGACATACTTCATGGTCTTATTTCCGCTACGAACAATATAAATGCCTGTAGGCAGGGAGCTGAGTGCAGATGCGCCAACCTTAGACACCATCTTATTGCCGCCTATGCCATATACATCAACAACAGACGCGGCATCCGCATTTGCCAGATTAACGCCTGAAGCCTCATCACAGATTACAACATTGTCGAAAGCCGCAAAACCGGAGTTGCGGGCAAGGAAACTCCATCTGAGAGTAACAAGAGTGCCCGAAGGCTCGTTTATCGGGCAAGCGACTGTTCCGTTAGCCTCCGCAGTGAGGTCAGCAAGGTCGGCCCAGTTTATGCCGCCGTCAACAGACTTCTGCAAAACAAACTGCGCCGGTCCAGAAGGTCCCGCTTTCTGCTCTACGAAATATTTAGTAAACGTAACCCTCGCATTGTCACCTACAAGCAGCTGCGGAGTGTTTACATAGCACTGAAGGCGGTTCATACCAGCAGCAACACCTGATATAGACGCGAAATTGCCGCTCAACGCAGCACCGGCTGGAATTTCCTCGCCAAACCAGTTGTCGAAACGCCAGTTGTACATACCCTTAACCCTGTCATAGAGGTCAACCATCTCTACAGTCCAGTTCTCTGGCAGATGGCCATTGTCGAAGTTCTCCACAACAGCCAAAGGTGTACTTTCAAGAATTGCCCCATACGCCTCGGCTGTAGACGGTAGCGACACGGTACCGTCGGGATAAACGGCATGAACCGAATACAGATACCATCCGGCAGGCACATTCTCGTCGGTAAATGTGAGGGTTGTGAGGTTTTCTGCAAGAAGCTTGTCACCACGATACACGTTGTATTTCTCAGGTGCAGGGTCGGCATTTACCGGTGTTTTCCAATTCAATACGCGGTTGCCGCCCTCAACAGCAACAGTAAGGTCTGCCGGAGGAAGCACCGTGCCGGGGCTGACAACGGCATATAGCATCTCAGACTCACCCTCGGGCTTAGTATAAACAGCCTGAACACCAAATGTATATACCCCTTTGTACATACCCGTCTGGCCAAGAGAATATTCCTCGCCATATTCAACACGGCCTATGCTGCGGTTGTTGACATATACGTCATAATATGCAGGCATCAAATTTCCGTCTGGATCTTCCCATGTGACAATAATCTCATACTTGCCTGGGGTTGTTGTCTCATAGTATGTCGCCACGACATTTTTCGGCTGGTTAAACTCAAACTCATCAATGTCGACAGTTACTTCTGAAGCGGCATACTCCTTGTCCTCAGCCTCCGACCAAGCCATAACCTTGTAGGTATGCCTGCCAACAGACTTTCCTGAGAACTCCTTAAAATGCAAAGCCTTGATATAGTCGCCAACTATATTGCCGTCGAGATAAACACGGTATGTGGTAAGACCGTTGTTGAGCCATCCGCCGCCAATTATTCCACCTTCTTTCCCCGGAGCCGTCTTTGCGGGTCTGCCCACCTTGCCGGTGCCGGCCACAGGTGTAAACTTACGGAAAACAGGCTTGCCGTCAAGTGCTCTCTTAATGCTGTTGACAGCAGTATGCTTGTTTACAGAAAGACGTGGAGCAGCAGTGGCGTTTCCATCTGCGGCAGTAAACTGCACATCGTCTATAGCCCATACGAAGTAAAGTCCGTTATCCTCGGCACTGACGGCATTAAAAGCCACGATGGTGTTCTCGTCGGTAGGCTCGCCGAGGAAAAGGGATGCCTTCTGTACAGCATCTTCATCGCCCATGTCCCATCTGCCGTCCCACAACTCTGTCCAAGTCGCGCCATTGTCACGGCTTATCTTGACATAGTAGTGGTCTGGGAAGGCCTCGTAGCCTCCCACCTCAAGCAACTCCGGATGAAGATAATACCAGAAGTCAAGATAAACGGCTCCTGTGCCTGGTCTTACCATCAGCCATTCGTCCTGATGATAGGCAGGGTCGGTATCCTCGCCTGCGCCAAGAAGCACCAATGCCACACCAGTGCCGCTGTGTGCAAGATTTTGGTCTCCACCTTCCTCAAAGAAATATGAAATCCAGTTGCCCATAGGCTCTTCCTGAGTGTTTCTAACCTCCCAACCGCCAGCGGGGAACTCCTCTGACTCAAAATCGGTGAAAGAGACTGTCTGACCGGCATTGCCCCAGTCCCACGACAAATCAACAACAACGCCGTTTACTGTAGCCGCAAGATTACCAGGAGCTACGGGTGTGAAATCGGCGAATGACAGTTGAGGCACACAGAGCATCAACGCCACAAATAGTAAAATTTTCCTCATACGGTTTTTGCTTTTAAATTATACAAGTGCAAATATAGGCATTTATTTTGAAACTCAACGGTTTCTACAATAAAATATCTTCTCTTTCTTGCCATTCTCACAGAAAGTCTGTAACTTTACGCCAACTTAAACACAACCACTATATGGAGACAAAGATACCGCAAGAATGGAACAAGTTTTACCTTAAAGACGTCACCTTCGTAAACCTTATGATGCGGCGCGTCTACAACGTGCTTATCGTCGCAAACCCCTACGACGCCTTCATGCTCGAGGACGACGGACGCGTGGAAGAGAAAATCTACAACGAATACATGCAGCTGGGGCTGCGGTACCCGCCTACCTTCACTCAGGTATCTACCACCGAAGAGGCAGAGAAGGTGCTGCGGACCACTAACGTTGACCTGGTATTGTGCATGCCGGGCAATGCCGACAATGACGCATTCACCGTGGCACGTGACATTAAAAGCAAGTTCCCCGACATACACTGCATAGTGCTGACTCCGTTCTCGCACGGCATAACACGGCGTATGCAGAACGAGGATCTCTCGGTGTTCGACTATGTTTTCTGCTGGCTCGGAAACACAAACCTCATACTCTCCATCATAAAGCTCATCGAGGACAAAATGAACATTGAGCACGACATAGAGGAGGCGGGCGTACAGATGATTTTGCTCGTCGAGGACTCCGTGAGGTTCTACAGCTCCATTTTGCCCAACCTCTACAACTACATTCTGCTGCAAAGCCAGAGATTCTCGACTGAGGCACTGAACCAGCACGCCGCCACCATGCGAATGCGCGGAAGGCCAAAGGTGGTGCTGGCAAGAACATACGAGGAGGCAATGGCACTGTACGAGAAATATAAGGACAACACTTTGGGTGTGATAAGCGACGCGCGCTTCCCAAAAGACGGCGTGAAAGACGACGACGCCGGACTGAAACTGCTACGTGCAATAAGGGCACAAGACGAATTTGTGCCGCTCATCATGGAAAGCTCCGACAGCATAAACAGGCAGAGGGCTGAGGCAGAGGGGTTCCGCTTTGTCGACAAGAACAGCAAGAAGATGAGCATAGACCTCAAACGCATTTTCGAGGAGCACATGGGATTTGGCGACTTCATTTTCCGTGACCCGAACACACACGAGCCGCTGGTGCGCATACACTCTCTGAAGGAGCTGCAGGACAACATCTTCAAGATACCGCGCGACTCCATGCTCTACCATATCTCACGAAACCACATGAGCCGCTGGCTGTGCGCAAGAGCCATATTCCCAGTGTCGGCATTCCTGAAACAGGTCACATGGCACAAGCTGCAGGATGTTGACGCTCACCGCCAGATTATTTTCGACGCCATTGTGCAATACCGACACATGAAAAACATCGGCGTGGTGGCTGTATTCGACCGTGGAAAGTTCGACAAATACGCCCACTTCGCACGCATAGGCGAAGGCTCGCTCGGCGGAAAGGGAAGAGGACTGGCCTTCCTCGACAACATAATAAAACGGCAGCCGGAGTTCTCGCAATATCCGGGCGTTACCGTGCAAATACCCAAAACGGTGGTGCTCTGCACGGATATGTTCGACCAGTTTATGGAGCAGAACAACCTGTACCAGATTGCCCTCAGCGACGCTTCGGACGAGGAGATACTCGACGCATTCCTGAAAGCGCAGCTGCCAGACTCGCTAACCGACGACTTCTTCACTTTCTTCGAGGCTACGGGCAGCCCCATCGCCGTACGCTCGTCGTCGCTGCTTGAGGATGCCCACTATCAGCCTTTTGCAGGAATTTACTCCACATACATGATACCATGGCTTGACGACAAATATGCCATGCTACGAATGCTTGCCGCCGCCATAAAGAGTGTCTACGCATCGGTATACTATCACGACTCGAAGGCTTACATGACCGCCACGAGAAACGTGATAGACCAGGAGAAAATGGCCGTAATCCTGCAGGCTGTCGCAGGCAACAGCTATGGCGACAAGTACTATCCCAACATGAGCGGCGTGCTGAGGTCGATAAACTACTACCCAATAGGCGACGAGAAGGCTGAGGAGGGTATCGCGTCACTTGCATTGGGACTCGGAAAATACATCGTAGACGGAGGACAGACCCTGCGTGTATCACCATACCATCCAGACCAGGTGCTGCAGACATCGGAAATGGAGACGGCTCTGAGAGAGACACAGACAAAGTTCTACGCCCTCGACATGAAGCATGTGGGCGAGGATTTCAAAGTAGACGACGGTTTCAACATTCTGCAACTGAAAGTCAAGGAGGCCGACGCCGACGGCTCGCTCAACTACATAGCGTCCACCTACGACCCATACGACCAGGTGATACGCGACGGAATATACGAGGGCGGAAGAAAGATAATATCGTTCTGCGGAGTGCTGCAACAGGGAATACTGCCTCTGCCCCAGCTGCTGCAGATATCGATGAGATACGGGCAGGAGGCCATGCGGCGCCCCGTAGAGATAGAGTTCGCATGCAACATAAACAAAGACCGCACCGCCGACTTCTATCTGCTGCAAATACGGCCTATAGTCGACTCAAAGCAGGTGCTCAACGAGGATGTGGCGGCTATAAGCGACGGCCGCTGCCTGCTCCGCTCGCACAAGTCGCTCGGGCACGGCATTTACGAGGATGTGACTGATGTGGTCTACGTGAAATACGACGACAACTTCTCTGCCATGAACAACCACCGTGTGGCTGAGGACGTTGAGCGCATCAACCGCAAGTTCCTTGCCGAGGACAAAGGCTACATACTCGTAGGGCCTGGACGATGGGGCTCAAGCGACTCATGGCTTGGCGTACCTGTAAAATGGCCGCACATATCGGCTGCGCGGGTAATAGTCGAGGTGGCGCTGAAAAACTATCGTGTAGACCCGAGTCAGGGCACTCACTTCTTCCAAAATCTGACATCGTTCGGTGTGGGATATTTCACTATCGACACGAATACCGGCGACGGACTGTTCAGAAAGGAAATTCTCGACGCAATGCCCGCTGTTGACGAAACAGAATACGTGCGCCACGTGTCGTTCCCTACCCCATTACGAATACTCATGGACGGTATGAAACAGGAGGGAGTCGTGCTGATGTAACCGGGAGGGCAGGTTTCCAACCTGCCACAACAAGCAATAAAACTTGCATACGAAAGATTGCTTGGGTAATTATTCTTGACGTTTTACAAGACTCTTCCGTATGTATTGCCGGAGTCATTGGTATCCGTTTAAAAACGCATGCGGCTGCGTTGGCGATAAGATTATTAATCATAAGCGGTCGAAAGATTGTATTGTCCTCAATTTCAAATTGTTAATTAAT
>CABSIA010000169.1 GCA_902477645.1 uncultured Prevotella sp.
AACCAAAACGCTTAGGAAAGTGAGCTAAATTTGGTACAACGAACTGGACACCCTAGTAATTTGTTCCTTTTCTTTGTTTTATTTTGGTCGTGTGAAAAAAATGTCGTAATTTCGCAATTAGAAGATAAACAATGGACTATGAATAAGGAAACATTGGAATTTGTAACATTTTGTGTAGGAGCTATAGCCCTCAAGCTAAACAGCTCACGACAGGATGTATATAGGAGACTAAAAATTTCTGGCATAATCGATGATTACATCGTGCCGGGATATGATGTATTGCATACATTAGGACGCTCATACATTGTAGACGATATTACAGATTTCATGAAAAGGAAGGGGGTATTGGCATAATGAGAGTATTTCACACATCAAATGTACGTGTGGAAAATCCAGATACACTACATTCTCGAAAAGAGTTAGATTTCGGTCCAGGTTTCTATTTCACAACGATACGTCAGCAAGCAGAGAAATATGCATTCCGTTTCACTAAACGAAATGAGCAGGCATGGTTAAATGTGTATGACTTTGTATTCAATAGTGAAGAATGGAATGTAAAACATTTCGACTCTTATAATGAAGAATGGCTTGATTTTGTTATGGCGTGCAGAAATGGGGAGGTTATAGGCAATTATGATTTGGTCGTTGGAGGTATCGCTGACGACAAAGTGTTTGAGACTGTAGATTTATATACAGACCAATTAATTTCAAAAGATGAAGCTTTAAAACGTTTGGCATACGTAAACCCTAACATTCAGTATTGTGTTCGCACAGATGCCATGTTGAAAAAATGTATCTTCTATAAAGAATCCATTAGATTATGACTCCAAAAAGTAAATCAAGACAAGTTATTCTTGACAGAAAGATTGCCCGAATAATTGAGGCTTTTAGCGAACGCTATAATGTGGGACTTGCAGATGCAACTGATTTGTATTATAACTCTGTGACATCGCAACTGATTGAGGACGGAGTTGCCGACCTTCACTGCAGGAGTGATAAATATCTTGCCGATGAATTGTGGATAGAAATAAACAGTAACAAAAAAATAGACTAACCCTATATTCTCCAAAAGTCAAAATCTATCGTTCCTTAATTAGGTTGAAGTTTGCCTTATAAAATTTTACAAACTACGATACATGCAGAGCTATTACATTTCTGCCATATCACTTTTTATAAAAGTAATAATCTCTGATGATATGCCATGATGTCTTTGTAGAACCATACAACAATACATTCATTAGATTCAATCTTTGTCGGAATTAATAGCATCTACTTTTTCAGAAAGTTCATCAACATAAGACTTTAAGGAAGCTGTTATTACAGGGTAATATGTTCCGAAAGTCGTATATTTGTCTCTATTTTTTGAATATGACTGCATGCATTTAACCAACTCTGGCATCCAATTAAATCCTGTTGCCATTTCGTCAATTACAAGCTGACGGACAGAATCAGAGGACGCACCATTATCAATATTATATAGCACCACAGCAGCCCTTACAATAGATTCGTTTATAATGGTCTGCCAATTACTATATGCATTTTTACGCATTACATTTTCCGAAAATCTCATCAATTCCTTGCCTGTATCTTCCATCTGCGCTGAATTATCAGCTGTAAGAGGATTGACAAACGAGTGATTAAACTCGTGTACAAGAGTATTGATGAAAGTTTTTGGCTCCGACTCAAAATATGGTCTCCCGTTATCATCCAAGGCATAACCGACAATGGCATATACATTGCGTGGACTGTTCGGCAGTTGCCGTGAAGGTCCGTAATTACCGCCACCACAGGTAAAGCCGATTACAACCTCGAAATTATCGGTAGGTGGAACACCATAAAATTGTTCATACCAGTTTTGATTAAACTTAGATATGATAGTTGAATCGTATGCATCGCAAATTGTTTGGTAAAATGCTTTGTGCTGCTCAATGAATGTTGCAAAATCACTCTTGACATAAAAATCGTTTATAGTCTCAATGGCATGTTTCAAATCTACTCCATTCCATCGTCTTTCAGGCACGACATCGTCTGAAGGCAATACAAAAGAACCCTCCTTTTTATCAAGATAGACAGCGAAGAACATGGGAGAATCATAACCTATTCCATTTATATTGCGCAAGGAAACCATCATCTCAACCGCTGGATGATTTTTTACGTTCGAGAAATATCTGTCAATGTCAATAATATAGTCTCCACCCATATTCATGTTATATTCCCTATATCCTGCAAGATGGCATAGAATACTCATCAGCTCCACTCTCTCATCATATTTTGCTTTTATTGTAAAACTCTGAGCGGAAGCAAAAGTTGTTAAAACTAATACTATAATAGTAGAGATAATCTTATTCATACAGCTTCATAATGTATATCTTCAACTTTTTGCAAATATAGCAATTTCAGAAGATATATTTTTCAAAATTACAGAAAAACTATTGTTAAAATTTCTTTTATTCTTAATTTGGCTCTTATGTTGAGAGTTGCATGTCGTACATAAAGAGTTAATGTTTACTTCCCCAAAAGTATCTCCTTGCGGATGCGGCTGAGATGTGTAGGAGTTATTTGCAGGTATGATGCAAGTTCTTTGAGAGAGACTTGAGGAAAAATATCAGGACAACGTTTTATCAATGCGACATATCTCTCTTTAGGCGACTGACGATACATGTTGAGGTACCTTTCATGAGCCATACGGAACAGCTCTTCAGCTAATTGTTGGCGATGCTCTGGATGCAAATCTAACCATAATCTTACTTTTTGAGTATCAACAACCCAAACAGCAGAATTGACTGCTGCTGTAAGATGGTTTAGGGCTGCGGCATTGTTTACCGTGCTATAGAAATCGCCTGCAAGATTGTTGCACAGAGCAAATCCTGTTATATGCTCTTCTCCGCAAGAGTCAACAACCGAATATTTGAAATATCCAGATTCTATATAGCCTAAATATTTTGGCTTTTGTCCTGCACGAAGAAAGAAATCGCCCTTGTCATAAGTGCGCAGTTTTCCTTCCCGTTGGCAGAACTCACGCCAAAAGTCAAGCTCAATTGTTTCTACGTAATGATTGAAGTTCGCCATATAATAATGTTTCAAATATGACTAAAAAAAGCCACGACAAAGTCATTACATTGTCGTGGCTTTAGATGCTATTTTTCGTTCTTTAATGCTTCGATGGCAAGCGAGAGTTGGTCTGGACAGCTTGTAGGTTTGCTGCCACAAGTCACTCCACGCAACCTGGCTACAACCTCATCGGCATCCATGCCCTCAACCAACCGTGATATACCACAGGTATTTCCCTGACATCCACCCAAAAATGTGACATTGTGGAGTTTGTTGTCATCATCGATGTCAATATTTATGAACTTGCTGCAAGTTCCCTGTGTAGGATAGCAAATATGCTTCATAACCGAGGGTTATTCCTCGCCCGCATCCTCAGCAGGCTTCATGTTGGTATATACAGTCTGAACGTCATCGAACTCCTCAAGGCGCTCAACCATCTTGTCGATAGTCTCACGCTCCTCGGCAGTAACGTCCTTAAGGTCGTTTGGTATATAGGTGAACTCAGCACCTGTAACCTCAAAACCTTCAGACTCAAGATGTTTCTGTATCTCGCCGAAGCTCTTAGGATCACCATAGATTGTGATTTCGCCAGCTTCCTCATCCTCATCGAACTCGTCCTCTACACCATAGTCGATAAGGTCAAGAATCATCTCATCCATATCAAGTCCGTCTTTCTTCTTGAATGTGAAAACACTCTTGTGGTCAAAGAGGAATGCGAGGCTGCCAGTTGTACCAAGGTTTCCGTTGAACTTGTTGAAGACAGAGCGCACATCGGCAACAGTACGTGTGGTGTTGTCTGTAAGAGTATCTACGAACACGGCAACTCCATGAGGCCCGTATCCCTCGTATGTTACCTCCTTGTATTCGCTCTGGTCTTTACCCATTGCATTTTTGATAGCACGCTCGATGTTGTCCTTCGGCATGTTCTCTCGCTTTGCATTGGCGATGATAGCACGCAGAGTAGGATTGTTCTCGGGCTCAGGGCCACCGGCCTTCACAGCAATGGCAATCTGCTTTCCTATCTTTGTAAACGTACGGGCCATGTGCCCCCATCTCTTAAGTTTTGCCGCTTTACGGTATTCAAATGCTCTTCCCATAGTTATTTATTAATTTTGATTTTTGAATTTTGAATTGTCGGCAAAGCCGATTATTAATTACGAGTTTTGAATTGTCCCTGATGCGATGTGAATTATTTTACAACAATAATTTTTGACCAGGCGAAGCGAGAGCAATTCCATATTCGTAACTCATAATTCGCAACTTATCTCAATTCTGCTCCCAACTTGTTCTTTATGTTGACAATGAGCTTCTGCATTATGGCGTCAATCTGCTTGTCGTTAAGAGTCTTCTGCTCATCCTGAAGGATGAAGTTTACAGCATAGCTCTTCTTACCCTCAGGCAGATTCTTTCCCTGATAAACGTCGAACAGCTCAACCTTCTTCAAAAGCTTCTTCTCGCTCTGACGTGCTACATCAACAATCTGTGCGAATGTGACATCATCGTTAATGAGCAATGCAAGGTCACGGCTAACAGCAGGATATTTGCTAAGCTCAACATATTCGACCTTGTTCTTGCGGATAGCCTTCATTGCGTTTGTCCAGTTAATGTCGGCGTAGTAAACCTCAGAGGCTATATCTGCCTGCTTAAGCAACTTACGTGCAACAATCCCCATCTCAACTATGGTCTTTCCGCCACGGGTCTTTATCTCCAAAGCCTTTGCGAAGATGTCGTTTGTAGACTTCTCGAGAACTGTCATTCCAGATGTAATGCCAAGACGTGCAAGAACATTCTCTACGTATGCCTTAAGCTCATAGAACGAAGAGTCCTCGTTGGGATGAGCCCAAGAACCCTCAACCCTCTTGCCTGTTACCCACAAGGCAAGATGACGTTCCTGCAGGTATGCCTTAACTGGTTCCTCTGCTGTCCAGCGCTCAGCATCGTAGTGATAGCAGTTGCCAAACTCGAAGAAACGCAAGTTTGCATTCTTTCTATTTGCATTGCGCATTATGCTCTCAAGACCGCCGAAAAGCAGGCTTTGTCTCATAACTCCGAGGTCTGCGCTCAGCGGATTCATAACCTTTACGGTTGTATCGGCAGAGAAAGTCTTGAGGTCAGCATAGTAAGATGTCTTTGTCAACGAGTTGTTCATTATCTCATTGAACCCACATCCGACAAGCTGCTCGCTGACAACATTCTCAAGCTTGTGTATTTTGTCCTCCTCGCTTGGTATAGTGAGCGAAGATTTCAGCTGTGTAGGTATCTCGACATTGTTGTAACCGTAGATACGAAGAATGTCCTCAACAACGTCGCAAGGTCTCTGAACATCCACACGATATGTAGGTACTATGATGTCAAGGCCGCCCGCTTCCTCAGAAACAATATTCATTTCAAGCGATGTCACAATGCTCTTGATGGTATCGTGACCAATTTGCTTGCCAATAAGGGTATCGACATAGCCATATTCAAGATGAACTTTTGCGCCCTCTGCAGGTGTGGGATATTCATCCCTAATCTGCATTGACACCTTACCTCCGGCAAGTTCCTTACACATAATGGCAGCCTGCTTAAGCGCATAGATTACAGACTCATTTACCCGGGGCCAGCATGGCATGACGCAGGAATCA
>CABSIA010000170.1 GCA_902477645.1 uncultured Prevotella sp.
AATGGCAACTTGTATACCAAGTCGACATCAACAGCCATAGGCACGGCAACTGAAGATATATCTATAAGCGAGAGCGGCGGCACAAAGCTAAATCCGGCAACACCTTACTACAAAAAAGTAAACTTCGGCACCGCAACCACAGCCACACGCAAGGGCGACTGGATGGCAACGCTGCCAGGCAACGTCTGGCTGCACACACTCAGCATACCAGGCTCACACGATGCCGCAACTTGGAATACAACAGCTGTGGCACAGTGCCAGTCTAAGACAATTGTTGAGCAATTGGAGGCTGGTGTGCGCGCATTCGATTTCCGTGTACCATACAAAGGAATTTCAAATGCTCCAACAACAGCCACAGTCACTCTCTATCATGGCTCTGTAAATACAAATGTGCTCTTTAAGGATGCTATGGACTATTTGGTTAGTTTTGTGAAAAATCATCCTACAGAGACTGCCGTAGTGCTTATAAACAAAGAGAATGCAAGTCTTTTTAATACAGGAACCGACTATTCGGAGGATGATAACAGCTGCACCTGGCAAAAATCCATACGCGACTATGTAGACGGAACATATACAGAAACATCTGCTGTAGACGAAACTATTACTGGCAGCCGTGCCGGATATTTCATCACCGATGTTAATCAGCCAATGCGCCTTGGCGCATGCCGTGGCAAAATTTTGTTCCTCTCACGCTACTATTACGGAACTACCCAGAGTGCCACCACACCTGTTTATGGCGGTGTTATACGTACTTGGCAAGACAACGCTGCCTTTGACGCAACGTTCTATAAAGACAAAGAGAGCGGTGTATGCGGTGTTCATGTTCAGGACTGCTATAACCAAAGCAACACTACAAATAAGCAAAATGATGTGAAAACTTGCATAGAAGCCTCTGCCAACGACAACAACAATGTATTCTACATCAACTTTGTAAGCATGGTAAGCGGCACACTTTCACAACCCAAGAGCTATGCTCCAACCATGAACCAATACACCGCCGACCTGCTCGGCAGCTACACAGGCAAGACGGGTATAATGTTCTATGATTTCTGTGGCGACGGAACGTGCAACGGTGACGCTTTGCAGAAAGCCATAATCAACCAGAACTACAAATACCTGTTCAAAAACAGAACACGTCTGAGTGCGTCTTCTGGAAACGACACTGGCGCTGACATTAAGGGCGACGAATTTGCCGACGACTCAGAGGTGTTTGCAAAACCATATTACGGATTTTAAGCTAAACTAAACGCAAGACCGGCTATGGGACAGCAAAAGCCATTAGCCGGTCTTTTTCTCTAAAAAAACACACGCCATGAAGAGAACAATATTTTTTGCCCTATTCCTGATGATGCTGACTACAGCCTGTGCGCAGCAGAAACAAATGGTTATTTACCGCAACGGACACTCGCCGCTACGAATGAGCATTGAGACTGTGGACAGCATAACGTTTGAAGACGCACAAGCCGAGGAACACGAATTTGCAGATTTGGGACTCAGCGTGATGTGGGCGACATGCAACATCGGAGCGGAAACGCCTGAGCAATATGGCTACTACTTCGCATGGGGCGAGACAAGCACAAAAACATCGTACACGGAAGAAAACTACTCGCTCTGCGAGAATGGAGTTTACGACACGTCGATGAAAACCATCTCGGGTACGGAACGTGACGCCGCAACCATTCTGTGGCAAGACCTCTGGCGTATGCCTACCATTACAGAGGTGGAGGAGCTGACATCGCTGTGCACATGGACATGGACATCGCAAAACGGCGTAAACGGATACAAGGTCACAGGACCGTCGGGACAAAGCATTTTCATGCCTGCTGCGGGACAATGGCGCGACAAGGCTGTCAACGTTGGCTCTACGGGCTACTATTGGACCGGCACGCTCTCCGACGATTATCCGTCGGCTGCCTACAACCTGAACTTCAGCGGCTACAACGGCAGATGGAGCGCAAACCGCACTTACGGATTCTGCATAAGGGCTGTTTGCGAAAAATAAATAGAGTTTGGAGATTTTAGAGTTTAATCTTTAAATTCTAAACTTTAATCTTTAAACTCTAAAATCTCTAAACTTTAATGCGTTTTGATTTTTTATTTGTATTTTTGCAAACAAAACCAACAGAACGACAATGAATATCCAAAACCCATCATACGAGATATGGAACCAGGAGCCTGGCCTGAGCGGAGTGTACAGACAGATTGAGAGAGCGGGCAGAGTGTGCTACAAAAGCGAGAGCAACGCCACTGCCGACTCTGCAAAGCCTTTTGTGGAGCGGATGATTAAAAGTCAGCACACGGCGATGCTTGAGCATGGCACCGTTTACCTGAAAGGCGTGGAACTGGAGAAATATGCCGCCAACAAATTCTCACGTGCCCACAATGTGGACGGTTGCTGGTATGTAACCACAAATTTGCGTGTACTCGTAGAGAACGGATGGATGGACGACTTGCAGCTCATCTGTGAGCCTACTGAACATCACGAGCGCAGGGTAACAGTGCATTTCACAACTCAGGTTGCCATAACCAGAGAGTTCAACCGACACCGCGCAAACTCCATGGCTGAGCAGTCTACACGCTACTGCAACTACTCTAAAGAGAAATTCTCAGGAGAAATTTCCATAAATCTTCCCGAATGGGTAAAGTTGAGTGAAGAGCCATCGGATTCTTCACTTCCATCTCTTGCCTCAAAAGTTGCCGAGGGCACAGCCACAGAATACGAGAACTGGCTGTTTGCGAATATGGCAGCAGAAAAAGCATATATGAATCTCATAGCTCAGGGACGCAAGCCTCAGGAGGCAAGAGTTGTGTTGCCTCTCGACACAAATACCGAGCTGGTGCATACGGCATTCGTCTCAGACTGGAAACATTTCTTCGACCTGCGCGCACTCGGCACAACGGGAGCGCCCCACCCCGATGCCAAAATTTTGGCTGAGCCTCTGTACGAGGAATTTAAAATGAGTGATGTTGGAAAATATATCAAATAAAACATTCCACTCCCCTCCCTCTTGGGGAGGGGTTGGGGGAGAGGCTGTTTTTCCTCCCCGACGCATGACAAATCCTTTCTGCTATACTCCTCATCCGCTGTGCCGCATGGCCATGGCGGAAGTTGAGGCGTGGCTCAACACAATGGCTGAAAATGACGGGGACGTGAAGAGGGAGATTGAGAACGGAAAAATGATTGGTGTTTTGGTGGTTCGCAACGGAAATGACGACATGGGATTTCTTGCCGCCTTCAGCGGACAGATTGGCGACCGTGACACTCTGCCTGGCTTTGTTCCGCCAATTTTCTCTTATCTGCAGCCCGACGGATATTTCAAGACTGAGGAGGCTAATATATCAGAAATCAACAGAATCATCACAAATCTTGAAAACAGCCCCGAATTGATGGCTTTACAGCGAGAGCTGGATGCCATAAAGGAAGAAAGCCAAAAAGCCATTGATGCCTACAAAAAAACAATGACTGAGGCAAAAGCGGCAAGAGACCTAATGAGAGTGAAGAACAGCCTCTCCCCCAACCCCTCCCCAAAAGGGAGGGGAGTAGATACTCTTGCTAATTACAATTCAAATGAACCAATAAAGCATATTACTCCCCTCCCTTTTGGGGAGGGGTTGGGGGAGAGGCTACTCATCAAGGAGAGCCAGTTTATGAAAGCTGAGCTTAGGCGGATAAAGGCAAAATGGAGAACAAAGATTGAGGAAAAAGAACAGGCTCTAAACGGTATGCTCGAAAAAATACGCATACTGAAAAACAAGCGCAGAAACCGCTCGGACCAGCTGCAGCAATGGCTGTTCAGCCAATTTGTGATGCTTAGCGCAAAGGGAGAGAAACGCAATCTGACAGAAATATTCCGCACGACTCCACAAGCCGTCCCGCCTTCCGGAAGCGGCGAGTGTTGCGAGCCGCGCCTGCTTCAGTTTGCCTTTGCCAACGGCTATGAGCCTTTGTGCATGGCTATGATGTGGCTCGGCGCGTCGCCGCAGAATATAGTCAGAAAACACCGCCACTATTACCCCGCATGCCAGGGCCGCTGCAAACCGATTTTAGAATGGATGATGCAGGGGCTTGACATTGAGCCGAGCCACATAGACAAAAACCGTGATACGCAAGAAATAAAAATTCTGTACAGCGACCAAGATATTGCCGTGGTCTGCAAACCGGCGGGAATGCCGAGCGTTCCAGGCAAAGGCACAGCCGCATCGTTATTGTCGGAGGCAAAAAAAATGTTTCCACAGGCTGAGGGGCCGATAATTGTCCACCGCCTCGACATGGACACAAGCGGCGTTATGGTGCTGGCTCTGAACACCAGTGCGTATCACAACCTGCAACGCCAGTTTGCCAATCACACCATACGAAAGAAATACGTTGCTATTTTGGCAGAGCAACCCATGGGCATTTCCGAAGGCCAGCAGGGCACAATCTCACTACCGCTGTCGGCAGACTATATGCACCGCCCTTGCCAGTGCGTGGACAAGGAAAACGGGAAAGAGGCAGTAACGCATTGGACGATGGGCAGAGACCGCCACATAACACTTTATCCGGAAACAGGGCGCACACACCAGCTGCGCCTGCATTGTGCACACAGCGAGGGAATAGGTTCGGCTATAAAGGGCGACACGCTGTACGGCACACCGTCAGACCGCCTGTACCTGCACGCCGAGGCGATTAACCTCAACCACCCCGTGACAGGCAAACGCCTGAAGTTTGAATATCCGGCAACGGAGTCTGCCGGCGACTGGGATTAATTTTGCAAGAACTTTTGTAGGGCCGCTACGTGTAGCGGCCGCAAGCAATATTATTTTGATTACCCATACCATTTACGGCCGCTATTAATAGCGGCCCTACAACCACCATCAGCAGAAAATCAGCACTTGGGCAATAACGACCCTGAGGAATATGCCGAGCGGATAAACCGTGGCATAGCTTACGCTGGCGCCGTCGCCCTCGGTAGTGTCGTTGGCATATCCGAGTGCCATGGGGTTTGCCATGGCCCCGCACAGTATGCCGCAGATGGTGGCAAAATCAAATTTGCGGGTCCGCAACGCCATTACGCCAATTATCAGTGTCGGAATGATGGTTATAACCACACCTGCCGCCACCCAGAGCAATCCCTCGGGACGGACAACTGTTGCAAAAAAGTCCTTGCCGGCATCGAAACCTATACACGCCAGATAGAGCGACAGGCCGAGTTTGCGGAGCATAAGCGACGCGGAGCGGGTAGTGTATGATATGATATGCAAACGCGGGCCGAGCGCGCCGACAATGATACCCATAATTATAGAGCCTCCCGCCACACCGAGCCTTATCGGAGTGTGCATGCCCGGCAACATTATTGGAATTGTGCCTAATGCGAGTCCGAAAATCAGGCCGAGGAAAATAACGGGGAAATTTGGCTCCTCGAGCG
>CABSIA010000171.1 GCA_902477645.1 uncultured Prevotella sp.
TCGCTTGAACATCTCGTCCCAGTCTACCAATGCGCCGTCAAACTCGGGGCCGTCGATGCAGACAAATTTTGTCTTTCCGCCTATTGTGAGTCGGCATGCGCCGCACATACCTGTTCCGTCAACCATAATGGTGTTCAGCGACACATCTGTCGGAATGTTGTATTTCTGTGTCAGCAGGCAGCAGAATTTCATCATTATTGGAGGTCCGATGGCAAAAACCTTGTCAATGTGCTCCTGATTGATGAGTTTCTCAATACCGATTGTCACAACGCCTTTCTCGCCGGCAGAGCCGTCATCGGTCATGACGATTACCTCGTCTGAATTTCTTCTTACTTCGTCTTCAAGAATTATCAGGTCTTTGTTGCGTCCTGCCAAAACTGAAAGCACTCTGTTGCCGGCAGCCTTCAAAGCCTTGATAATTGGCAACATAGGAGCTACGCCTACACCGCCTCCGGCACATATAACGGTGCCGAACTTCTCGATATGGGTAGGGTTGCCAAGCGGCCCCACAACGTCGGTTACATAGTCGCCGGCATTGAGGCTGCAGAGCTTTGTCGATGACAAGCCAACTTCCTGTACAACAATGGTTATTGTTCCAGTCTCGGTATTGGCATCAGCAATTGTCAGAGGCATGCGCTCTCCGTGTTCGCCGACGCGGACAATTACAAAATTGCCAGCCTTGCGGCTCTTGGCAATCAGTGGCGCCTCTATCTCGAAAAGAAAAACTTTTTCGGAGAACTGCTCTTTCCTGATAATTTTGTTCATGTTAAATATTTGTTTTTTGCTGAAAAAGACTTATGCAGAGACCGCTTTTAAGGAACTAATGGCATTCTATCGGTTTCCGTCAAAAGCAAACCTTCGTCAACAGATGAAAAAATTTATGAAAAAAGAGGCTGCCAACATTGCCAGCTGCCTCCTTGACTTATTTTTGTTAAAAATTCTTATCGTCCAGCATCTCGAAACCGCAATACGGGACAAGACACCTTGGAACACGGATGCCCTCAGGGGTCTGGTTGTTCTCGATTATTGCAGCTACGATGCGTGGCAATGCCAGTGCCGAGCCGTTGAGAGTGTGGCAAAGCTCAATTTTCTTGTCGTCGGCATGACGATAGCGGCATTTCAGACGGTTTGCCTGATAGCTCTCGAAGTTTGAGACTGAGGAAACCTCGAGCCACCGCTTCTGTGCGGCGCTCCAAACCTCAAAGTCATAGCAGATAGAAGAGGTGAAACTCATATCGCCACCGCAAAGGCGCAGGATGTGGTATGGCAGCTCAAGTTTTTTAAGCAGTCCCTCTACATGCTCAAGCATCTCGTTAAGGCTCTCGTAAGAGTGTCCGGGCTTGTCGATGCGTACAATCTCAACCTTGTCGAACTGGTGCAGACGGTTCAAGCCACGTACATCCTTGCCGTATGAGCCGGCCTCACGGCGGAAACATGCAGAATAGGCGCATCGCTTGATCGGAAGATCCTTCTCGTCAAGAATCACGTCACGGAAAATATTTGTCACCGGAACCTCTGCCGTCGGTATGAGATAGAGGTCGTCGAGGTTGGCATGATACATCTGTCCCTCCTTGTCGGGCAGCTGACCGGTACCATAACCGCTCGCCTGATTTACGACGTATGGCGGCTGAACCTCAAGATATCCGCTCTTGCGCGCCTCTTCGAGGAAGAAAGCCTCGAGCGCTCTTTGCAGACGTGCCATTTTGCCTATATAGAATGGGAAACCGGCACCTGTAACCTTTACGCCAAGGTCAAAATCTATGAGGTTGAACTTCTTACACAAATCCCAGTGGCATAGGGCATCCTCCGGCAATTCAGGAATTACTCCGCCTTCGCTGACAACAACATTGTCAGAGGCATCTTTTCCCTCTGGAACATCGTCGTTTGGTATATTGGGTATCTGGCATAGCAGTTGTGTCAGGTCGTCCTGTGCCTTCGCCATAATCTCCTCGAGCGCCTTGCCCTCAGCCTTCAGGTTTGCGACCTCAGCCTTTGCATTCTCTGCCGACTCCTTGTCGCCATCCTTCATAAACATGCCGATTTTCTTGGCAAGTTGGTTGGCCTGCTGCTTGTTTGCGTCAGCCTTCTGCTGAGCCTCGCGTCTGATTTTATCGTATTCCAAAACTTTGTCTATGGCCTCACGCGCACCGTTGAAGTGCTTTTTCTCGAGCCCCTTAATAACACGTTCAGTTTCCTCACTGATGAGTTTAAGTGTAAGCATACTTATATATTAATAATGTATTTATATTCTAATTTTGCCAATACAGTTTGCAAAAATACAAAAATCATCTGAAACGGCAAAATTATTGCCAAAATAATGGTAAATTGAGGTGTCTATGGATGCTAGGCAAAGTATGTCCACATACTTTTTTTGAGTGGGGGGGCGGGTGCTTTAAAAGCAAGAATGCCAACTCCTTCTGGGAATTGGCATCCTGTTGTTTGTTTGGAATAAGTTTGGATATTTATTTTTTAAGCTTCAGCCTTTTTGGTCTTTTCGGCGTAAACCTCTGGAGACAGTACTGAAACTGTGCTCTTGTCGTGACGGCCCTTGTGGAAATAAACCACACCATCGGTAAGAGCATAAAGGGTATCATCCTTGCCCTGGGCAACACCCTCACCGGGATAATGCTTGTTGCCACGCTGACGGACGATGATGTTGCCTGCTATGATAGACTGGCCACCCCAGATTTTAACGCCTAATCTTTGTGAAGCTGATTCACGGCCGTTCTTAGAACTACCTACACCTTTTTTATGTGCCATTCTGAATTCCTCCTTGTTTTAAGCGATTACTTGTTTGATTACAACCTCTGTGAACTGTGCGCGGTGACCATTCTTCTTGCGATAGTCCTTGCGGCGCTTCATCTTGAAGACGATAACCTTGTCGCCTTTTACCAATGGGTTCACAACCTCAACTACTACTTTGGCTCCTTCAACAGTAGGAGCACCAACTGTGACCGCACCCTCATTGTCTACGAGAAGTACCTTGTCAAATTCAACAGTGTTTCCTGCCTCTGCATCTTTAAGGCGGTTGACGAAGAGTTTCTTGCCCTCCTCGGCTTTGAACTGCTGACCGTTAATTTCTACAATTGCGTACATTAAATTAATTAATAAAAACGGGTTTTTCCGCAAGGCGGACGGCGTTTACCGACACTTTTCTGAGCCCCAACGGACTAAATCGGCCGCAAAGTTACTAATTTTCGATGATTTGTAGAGTAACATATATGCCTCTATATGCAACATTTAAGAATGTTTAACAGCTTAACCTTCATTATTCATACTGTTCCGTAACGAAAGGGCAAAATGGCTGTGCATCAGTGTGAGCACAACAATGACGATGCAGAATGTAGTAAATCCTACTTTCAAAGAGAAAGAGCGAGCATTGCACTGAGGTGCTGCCAGTTGGTCCTTGCAGTAGGAACGAGTATGAATAATGTAGGTTAAAGTCGGTTAACCTGCTTTACGCCCTTGACAGAACGCAGTTTCTTTATCAGATTTTCGAGTCGGGTGGTGTCCTCAAGCTGAATTATGAGGTTGCCTTGGAAGAGTCCGTCGTTGCTGTCGATGTTTATCGAGCGCATAACGATTTTTTCCTCTTTCGATATTATAGACGTGATGTTGTTCACTATGCCGATGTCGTCGTTTCCGATAACCCGGAGCGTGATGGCGTATTGTCCGTTGCCCTTTCCGCTCCATTTCGCCTTAACAATTCTATATCCGAAACGCCGCCTCAGTTCTGGAGCATTAGGGCAGTCGCAGCGGTGAATTTTTATACCTCCGCTTACGGTGACGAAGCCGAAAACGTTGTCGCCATAAATAGGGTGGCAGCACTGGGCAAGCGAGTAGTCGATGCCCATCAGGTTCTTGTCTATAACGAGCACATCGTCGCCTTGGCGCGCAATGTTCTCATCGGGATTGGAATATTCAAATTCCTCTGCCGAGCGGACTTCTTTCTCCTGAGTAATATACGCCTTCGGATTTTTTATCTCGAGATATTTGTCAATTACATCGGCAGGATCGAGTTTCTCGTCAGATATCTGTTTGTAGAAGTCACTCGTTTCCTTAAAGCCCATCTTTTTGATGAGCTGCCCCATGATGCTCTCCTCGATTTCGATTTTCTTGTTCTTAAATCTTCGCTCGAGCAGCTCTTTGGCAAATAGTCCCTCTTTCTTTTGGGTGTCTTTCAGCGCAAGGCGTATTTTGGCCTTTGCTCTTGACGTTTTTACGATGTTAAGCCAGTCTTGTTTGGGTTTCTGGCTCGACTGCGTTATTATCTCGACGGTATCGCCCGAATTGAGTTGGTGGCGGAAAGGGACGGCCTTGCCGTTTATACGTCCGCCAACACACGTGTTTCCTACGCCTGTGTGGATATGGTAGGCAAAATCGAGAATGGTGGCGCCCTTGGGAAATTTTATCAAATCGCCTTTAGGGGTGAAAATAAACACCTCGTCCTCATAAAGATCCATTTTGAACTGGTCCATTACCTCGAGGTCGTTTCCCGCCTCAAGCGCAGAGCGGATGTTTGCCAGCCACTGGTCCATGTTGCTCTCGCTCTTCACGCCCTTATATCGCCAGTGGGCGGCAAGTCCGTGCTCGGCAATATCGTCCATGCGCTCTGTGCGTATCTGCACCTCAACCCATTTGTTCTCAGGTCCGAGGACGGTTATGTGCAGACTCTCGTATCCGTTTGATTTTGGCACAGACAGCCAGTCGCGCAAACGTTTAGGGTTTGGCTGATACATGTCGGTCACAATGGAGAACGCCTGCCAGCATTGCATTTTCTCGAGTTTCAGAGGAGAGTCTATGATTATTCTGATGGCAAACAAGTCGTATATGCCCTCGAAGCCGCATTTCTGCTTCTTCATCTTTTGCCAGATGGAGTGGATGCTCTTTGTGCGCCCTTTCATGTGGAACCTCAGGCCAGCCTCCTCAAGATTTTTCTGTATAGGAGTGATAAATTTCTCAATGTATGCGTCGCGTGAGCGTTTGGTGGCATTGAGTTTCTCCTTTATCATATAGTAGGCGTCGTGTTCAAGATATTTCAGCGACAAATCCTCCAGCTCGCTTTTCAGTTTGTAGAGTCCGAGCTTGTGGGCCAGTGGCGCATACAGATAGCTTGCCTCCTCGCTCACCTTCTTTTTCGCCTCGTCGTTTTTGGTGTCACGAATTTGCCTCATCAGATTTACCCTGTCGGCAATCATAATGAGTATCACCCTCATGTCTTCGGCAAACGACAACAGGAGGTTTCTGAAATTCTCACTCTCAATGACAGGGTTGTTCTTGTAAAGGCTCTGTATTTTTATCAGTCCACGGATTATACTGGCGACATTCGAC
>CABSIA010000172.1 GCA_902477645.1 uncultured Prevotella sp.
ATGTTTAAAAAATAACTTCCGCAATTATGCTTTTGCCCTTACAGGGCGCATTGCTGCGAATACCTATTACCCAGGGCGATGCCCTGGGCTATGTGCCTGTTGCCCCTTCGGGGCGCATAGCACACAATTATTGCAGAAGTTATTTTTTGCATATTACTTAACTCATTAACCGGGAAATGAGAAAACTTCTTCAAATAAATCCTGTGCTTCGTGTGAACACCTCCACGGGGCGCATCATGCAGGAGATTGGCGAACTGGCCATGCAGCATGGTTGGGAAAGCTACATCGCCTACAGCCGCGGACGTGACGGCATAAAGCCTTGCAAGTCGCAACTCATCCCCGTGGGCAACCGTTGGAGCGTGGCGTGGCATGGCATCGTGACACGACTGTCCGACCGTCACGGACTTTCATCCGATGAGGCTACAAGAAAGTTCATCAGGCAGATAGAGGAGCTGAATCCTGACATTATCCACATCCATAATATTCATGGCTACTTCTTGAACTATAAAATCCTGTTCGAGTTCCTGTCCCGATATGGCAAGCCTGTCATCTGGACGGTTCACGACTGCTGGCTCTATACGGGACATTGCTATTACTATTCATACATAGGTTGCGACAAGTGGCAGGCAGGATGCGGCGAGTGTCCGCAACGAGGCAAGTTCCCTACAAGCTGGTGGAAAGACCGCAGCGCCCGCAACTGGCAGGATAAAAAGGCTGCTTTTACTTCCATACCGAGAGACCGCTTTACTATTGTTCCCGTCTCCGAATGGATAAAGGGCGAGATGGAGCAGTCCTTCCTGAAAGGATACGACATGCGGGTTATCCACAACGGCATCAATATGGATGTTTTCGGATTGTTTGATTCAGAACAGATTAAATGTAAATATAATTTAAATGGCAAGCACATCCTGTTAGGCGTTGCCAGTATTTGGAGCCGGGAAAAGGGGTTTGACGATTTTATGGCGCTTTCTGCCATGCTCAGCGATGACGAGCGTATAGTGCTTGTCGGCATTAGTGCCGAAGTGCAGAAACGTCTGCCGCATAATGTAATCGGAATAACCCGCACGGAGAATGTCCGCCAGTTAGCCGAGCTGTATTCGGCAGCGGATGTTTTCGTTAACCCTACTTGGCAGGATAATTATCCTACTGTAAATCTTGAGGCCATAGCCTGCGGTACACCTGTCGTTACTTACCGCACAGGTGGAAGCGTTGAGGCTGTGACCGGACAAACTGGTGTGGTTGTAGAGCAAGGTGATGTGAAGGGACTACTCAAGGCAATAAGAAAGATAGAGAGCCGTGGAAAGCTTTTTTATAGGGAGGCGTGCCGTGGCTATGCTTTGGAGCATTTCAAAAAGGAAGACTGCTATACTGATTATTTAAAACTATATGATGAATTGCTGAGACGATGAAAATACTTCAACTCGGAAAATTCTATCCCATAACTGGCGGGGTGGAGAAAGTAATGTATGATTTGATGATTGGCTTATCGGAGCGTGAGGTGGACTGTGACATGTTGTGTGCCTTGTCTGAAGGCGGCACGAAAGTCACAGCCGTTAACGGCCATGCCCGGTTAATCGGATGCCGTACCTTGAAGAAGGTGGCTGCAACTATGATTTCGCCCTCAATGATTTCCTTATTACGAAAAAAGTGCGGTGAGTACGATATCATACACGTGCACCATCCCGACCCGATGGCTTGCCTTGCGCTGCTGCTCTCCGGCTACAAGGGCAAGGTGGTGCTCCACTGGCATGCCGATATTGAGAAGCAGAAGTTTCTGTTGCAGCTTTACCGTCCTTTGCAGGAATGGCTGTTGCGGCGTGCCGACGTTATTGTCGGTACGACTCCTGTCTATACGGCCGAGTCGCCTTGTCTCTCCCATGTGCAGGACAAGATAGTTTGTTTGCCTATAGGCATTCCGCCTGTCGTTCCAGAGCAGGAGAAAGTCGATGCGCTGTTAAGGGCTTATCAGGGTAAGAAAATCATTTTCTCCTTAGGACGCCTGGTGGCATACAAGGGATACCAGTGGCTGATAGAGGCTGCCCGCTATCTTGATGACGACTATGTGGTGCTGATAGGTGGCTCCGGTGCCATGCGTGATGAGCTTCTTGCGGTAATTGAGACTTGGGGGCTGGAAGATAAAGTGAAGTTGCTTGGGCGCATTTCAGACGAGGATTTGCCAGCCTATTATGGTGCCTGTACGCTTTTCTGCCTGCCTTCCGTACAGAAGACGGAGGCTTTCGGAATAGTCCAGATCGAGGCCATGTCGTGTGGAAAGCCTGTTGTGGCCACGCGCATACCGCACTCGGGTGTGGCGTGGGTTAACGAGCACGGTGTGTCGGGGCTGAACGTGGAGCCGAAGAATGCTGAGGCTCTGGCTGAGGCCATCATGACGATAGCCGGCGACGGACAGGTTTGCAGGAAGTTTGGCGAAGGGGCGGAGGCGCGCTACCGCAGCCTGTTTATAAAAGAGAGAATGATTAACAAAATATTAGATATCTACAGCAGAATATGAATGAGGCAAAAGTTATCTCAAGTGAATTAAACGTTATCTCAAGTGAGTCAAAAGATAATTTAGGCACCGGAGTTTGCCGCCGGCGGGCCGTGTCTTCTGGCGCATGCCGTGTGAAGAGGTTTTTTGACTTTCTTGTGAGTATTGTCGGCATGGTGGTTTTCTCACCTTTGTTTCTGGTGATTTATATAGCCATAAAGCGTGAGGATGGCGGAAAGGTTATTTTCCGGCAGGAGCGGGTGGGGTATCATGGAAAGCCTTTCATACTTTATAAGTTCCGCTCTATGGCTGCTACGTCTGAGGCTGACGGCAAACCGGCGTTGTGTAAGGGAGAGAACGACAAGCGGCTTACGCATGTGGGACGTTTCCTGCGTGAGCACCATCTTGACGAGCTGCCGCAGTTGTGGAATGTCTGCAAGGGCGATATGAGCCTGGTCGGTCCGCGCCCGGAGCGCAAGTTCTTTATTGATAAGATCATGGCTGTCAATCCCGACTATGAGCTGCTCTACCAACTACGTCCGGGGCTGTTCTCCTCGGCCACGCTCTACAACGGATATACCGACACCATGGAGAAAATGCTGGTGAGACTGCGTATGGATTTGGAATACTTGTACAACCATTCGCTGTGGATTGATGCGAAGATAATTTTCAAGACCGTTTTTTCCATACTCACAGGAAAGAAGTTTTAGTCCTGTAGGGCCGCTATGCATAGCGGCCGCAATCAATAAATACAATCGGAAATGTGTCACGGTTTGTTTGCGGCCGCAATCAATAGACACAATCGGAAATGTGTCATTGTTTGCTTGCGGCTTGTTTGCGGCCGCTATGCATAGCGGCCCTACAGTTCCAAAACACTTAAAAATAGTTTTATGATACAGAAGCCAAATCTGAGACTCCGCAAAATAGGCAACCGCTATATGATTGTGGAAGCTTGCGATAACAACGTGGACTTTACTAATGTGTACAGCATGAACGAGACTGCCGCATGGCTATGGGAGGCTGTCAGCCGGGGCGGAAATTGCTCACCCGCGGAGCTGGCACGGAATATGTGCCAGATGTACAGGGTGGAATATGGGTGCGCCTTGCGCGACGTTGAGCGCCAGTTGGAAGAGTGGAGAGAAATGGGGCTGATTGATGATTAGTCGCTGTAGGGCCGCTATGCATAGCGGCCGCAATTGGAGAAAGGTAATTGTACACAAACTTGTTTGCGGCTTGCTTGCGGCCGCTATGAATAGCGGCCCTACAGGGGTAGTTTTACATGGTTATATTTTTATAATGAGCGGACAAACGGCATTATTCTCTCTTTTGCGTGCCGGGTTATGGCAACGTGAGCCTGACGACATGTCGCCATTTCCGCTTTCTGATGCGGAATGGCTCAACGTCTACCAGATGGCGGTCAGCCAAACGGTGGCGGGCATTGTCTGGTGTGGCATGCAATATCTGCCCGACGGCTTGTTGCCTGGCGATGCGCTTATGGTGCAATGGGTGGCTAAGGTCGACCGCATAGAGCGCAACAACATGCTGCTGAATGGCGTGCTGTGCCAGTTGCTGCAGCGTATGGCGGAGGCTGGCTTGCATCCTGTTGTGCTTAAAGGGCAAGGCATAGCCTCGCTTTATACACATCCCTTGATGCGCGAGTGTGGCGACATCGACCTTTATTTCCAGTCGGAAGACGAGGAGCGTAAGGCCGCCGGGCTGATGACACAGGCAGGGTGCCTGTTGCAGCGGCATTCCGACGGGAGCAACTGCTATGTCTGGCAAGGTGTTCAGATAGAGCATCATACCCGTTTGTTCGACATATATAATCCGTTTCTCAGAGGCTGGCTCTCCTCATTGGCAGGTGAGCATGGCTTCTTGTCACAATCCTTAGGCGGTGACAGTTCCCAATCTACGTCTACGTTGCTTTCTGTCCCGTCGCCTGTGCCCAACCTGCTGATGCTCAATGCTCATCTTCTAAAGCACATTATGGGCAATGGTGTGGGCTTGAGGCAGTTTTGTGACATGGCGATAGCTTACCACATACTGTGTGGAAGCTATTCGCCAGAGAAATTAGAAACCGCATACCGCCGTGCCGGCCTGCAGAAATGGACCCGGCAGCTCCATGCGTTTCTTACCGGATATCTTGGATTAAGTCTCTCAGACTTGCCTTTTGCCGATGCCGGGGCACAAACTTCTCCCGAGTTGCTGCGCATAGTGCTCGAAGGCGGCAATTTCGGACGGCATGCCGGTGCCGGGACCAAGGCACCGCAAACTAAGTGGGAGCGGAAACTCCTTACTGCCCGCTCTTTCTGGAAACGCCGCCGCTTCTCGGCAGCCTATGCGCCCAAAGAGGCGTTATGGACTTTCGTAAATCTGATAATTGGAAATTTTTAGTCTGCATTGTCTGTGCATTGTTTGCGGCCGTTACACGTGGCGGCCCTACAGGTTTGCGTTTTATTGTTTGCGGCCGCTATGCATAGCGGCCCTACAGATTGATTTGTTTGCCCTCTTTCTGGTGACCGGCGGATATTTTTTTATATTTTTCAACAGAAAATTACGGTGGGTGAATAAAAAAAGAGTTATCTTTGCATGGTGCAAGACAATTTGACAATAAGGTGCCGGGAATATAGGAAAATTAAAACTTTGAAAATTAAAAAACTGTAAAAGATATAATCCTTAATTCCGCAACATAATTGATAGTTATTTTTATAAGTTCCTGGGCAGCAAAA
>CABSIA010000173.1 GCA_902477645.1 uncultured Prevotella sp.
TATGGCGTCGGTAAGCAGACCGCCGTCCTCATAGCCCACATATCCGGCAGGCGAGCCGATGAGTTTGGCCACAGAGTGTTTCTCGGCATATTCGCTCATGTCAAATCTTGCAAGCTCTACTCCAAGAACCTCAGCCAAAGAGCGTGCCACCTCGGTTTTTCCCACTCCCGTAGGGCCGACGAAGAGCAGCGATGCCATGGGTTTATCGTCGTCGGTAAGTCCGGCTTTCGCCATCTGCACAGCCTCAACAACCTGGCTCACGGCCTCGTCTTGTCCGAACACCCTTGTCAGCATCTGCTGCTGCAGGGATTCCAGAGTCTTGTTGTCCTCTGTTTTAAGAGCCTCGGCATCAATCTTGCAGATCCGTGACAACACCATGTTTACAATTTCTTTGTCAATATACTGCACGGTGTGGTTCTTGGGGTGCAGCTCAAGATATGCTCCCGCCTCGTCGATAAGGTCTATGGCTTTGTCGGGAAAACGGCGGTCACTGATGTGCTTGGCACAAGCTCTGACAGCATATTCCATAATATCGTTTTTTATTACGGTGTTGTGGAACTGCTCATATCGTTTTTTCAGTCCGGCCATTATCTTCAGCGTGTCGTCTACTGACGGCTCTGCTATGTCCACTTGTTGAAACCGGCGTGTTATGCCGTTGCTGCCGGCCATGTATTTGTTGAACTCCGCATAAGTCGTAGACCCCATAAACCTCAGCTCGCCGTTTTCAAGATATGGCTTTAGCATGTTTGACGCATCGAGTGCCCCGTCAGAGCTTTTTCCGGCTCCTATGATGTTGTGTATCTCGTCGATGTATATAATGGCGTTGCCTTCTTTTTGTGCTCCCTCAAGCACCATTTTTAGTTTTTTCTCAAACTCGCCCCTGTATTGTGTGCCTGCAATGAGGCTTGCCATGTCCATCATGTATATCTTGCATCCTTGCAGTTTCTTGGGGCAATCGTTGCTGTTTATTTTTTCCACGAGTCCGTATGCCATGGCAGTTTTCCCTACGCCAGGCTCTCCTATGAGCAACGGGTTGTTTTTGTCGAGGCGGCAGAGTATCTGCATTATGCGCTCCATTTCCTTTTCTCTGCCTATGAGCGGATTGTGGCTCTTTGCCTCATCGTTAAGGCAGGTCACCATTGTGCGCCAGCTTTTCGGCTTGCTGTTGCTGTCTGCGAAAGTGCCGTCGTCGTCATCCGGCATATAGTCGATGTCATCCAGCGTGTCAAAGTCATCGCTTGTCCATCCGTCTGCTTGCCCGTCTGTTGACTTGTAGCTGTACATGCCTTCGAGCATGGCCATAAACAGCGTCTCGTCTCCGATATGCTTTTTGAGCATGTAGGCGGCCATAGACTCCTCCAGTTTCAACATGGCGCTGATAACGTGCGGGATGTCGACACTGGCCTTGCCACACGATATTGCTGCTGTCTCAGCCGCAGCCATCATCTGTATGTATTGGGCTGACGGTTCTGGTGCGCCGAATGGCCGGCTGGTTAGATTACCGGACTCGCCTATCGACATCATAAGCTCCTGGAGAAGTTTTTCCTCATCGACATGACTTATGGCAAGAGGATAATCCAACATTTCCTCCTTTATCAGAATCCCGAGAAAAATCTCGGGAGTGTAGAACATGCAGTAGTTTTTCTCTGCAAAACTTATGGCATAGCTGTGCGCCTTGGCGGTGTCGGCTGTCATTTTTGGCATATTCTCCATCGCTCAGTCCTCCTTGATTTCTAAAGTCAGAGGAAATTTGCTTTCTCGTGCCATGCGTGTTGCCAACGACACCTTCGACATAGCGATGTCGAGACTGTAAACTCCAACGACGGCCTCTCCCCTGTGGTGTACGGTAAGCATCAGCTCCTCAGCCTCTTTCTGGCCTTTGCCGAATATTCTCGTCAGTATCATTACTACGAAGTCCATTGTGGTGAAGTCGTCGTTGTATATTATAACTTTGTAGCGTTTTGGCTCACGCAAGTCCGTGCGCTGCCTCTGTATTGTTGATGATTGTTGTTTGCTCATGCTGGCAAAAGTAGTGAAAAGATTGCAAACTGCAATAAGAAATTCCCAAAAAATGCAGCTTCATCCCCCCAACTCCCTTCCTTTGGGGCAGAGGGTGGGGAAGGGGGGGAGAGATTCCACTTGCTTGTGCTACCTTTAAATAAGGTTGGCTGCGCTCGGAAATGAAAAACAAAACTTCACATTTGTTTTGTCATTCCACTTGCTTGTGCTACCTTTGCGCTTGATATGACAAGACAGACGGAAAATACCGGTGACAGGCAATTGCGCGCCATGGAGATGTTTCAGAGGGTGGCAGGAGTAATGGCTGTCGCAGTCGCAGACAGGGCTGTGGCTTGCCGGAATATGCATGAGACTCTGGTATTAGTGTGCCATGAGGGAACGGTAAATACCAGCCAGGCGTTTGGCAACCTGTTCTCGCAGGTTGGCTTTGTGTGCCGCAAGTTTCATTTGTCATATATGGACACCATGGCCGTGCAGCGAATGCGTTACGACAGCAACCGCTCCGATATAGCCGATGATGCGCTTATGGACGACTGCCGTGCGCTTGCCGTGCTTATATCGGCTGTTTATGATACAGGAATACCGCAATTTCTGTTGTCGCAAATTCCTGCCGTATACAGTCGAAAACAGCAGGCAAATGCCATTGATTACAGATGTCTGAGGTGTGTGGTCGGGAAGGTTGAGGGAACCCGTATGACGGTAGAGGCTGATATCGATAGTGCCGTAACATCCCTGACGGTAGATTTCGGCGCCGGTGACCAATTGTATCTCTCTAAAATTTTAAAACAGGGTGTTCAGATAAACCTTGTCGGCGTTAGGGCTAAGGAGGGTGACTCTGATATAAAGGAGGCAGACTTTATAATCGTCGAGCCAGACTATCTTGTCGACATCAGCTCTATAGCGCGCTGCTTTACCGATTACGGCCACAGTCCTCTTGCCTCTGTAGTAAACCGTTTGCAGCCTGCGGCCAACTCGGAGGCTGTCTTGCTCGGTAACTTTGCGGGCGCATTGCTCGACGATGCCATAAGCCATGACTTGAGGTGTGATTGGAGGCAGACCCTGAGACAGAATTTCCGCGACAAAGCGCTGGAATATTGCGCTTGTACAGACCTTAACAAAAAAGTGCCTTTCCATGCCGCCGCCGAGTCGCAGGCTAAAAACATTATGCAGGCTGCGGAGGCGTTGTTTGGCTCAGATGGCGAATACGACGGCTCACGGGCAATGCTTGAGCCGTCGTTCGTATGCGAGACGCTGGGCATTCAGGGACGTGTGGACCTTATGACGACAGATTTTCATCTTCTCGTGGAACAGAAATCGGGCACAAACTGGAACATACAGTGCGGCATGCCAAACGAATATGGCTCGTTTCAGAAAGAGGATCACTATGTGCAGCTGCTGCTGTACTATGGCGTGTTGAGATACAATTTCAATCTCGCCGCAAACCTTACTGACATACGCCTGTTATACTCAAAATATCCGCTGCCTGGCGGACTCGTGGTTGTCAGCTATTACCGCCGCCTGTTAGCCGAGGCATTAAAATTCCGAAATAGGGTAGTGGCTCTCGATTTTATGGTGGCACGCAATGGTTTCGACTGGCTGTTGCCACTGTTGCAGCCTGAAAAATTAAACGAAAAAGATACCGGCAGCAAGCTGTGGCGCGACTATGTTTTGCCACAACTTACAGATATTTTGTCACCGCTGCACAGGCTTTCTGATACTGAGAAGGCATATTTCTGCCGTATGATGACATTCTGTTTCCGTGAGCACGTATCGCAAAAAGTCGGTGCGCAGGAGGGGGTGGGCAACAGCATGGCAGACTTGTGGAACATGCCGATAGCCGAGAAAATTGAGACAGGAAATATATATGTCGGTCTCGAACTTGCTGATATTCAGAAGTCAGACCCCGAAGGCGGCTACGACACGGTGACTCTCCGTGTGCCCGGCTATGGTGCCGGTTTCCTGCCGAATTTCCGTCAGGGCGACATGGTTTATTTGTATGCCTACAGGCAGCAACCCGACGTGCGCAACGCCATCTTGTTCAAAGGCGTTTTGGCCGAGATTACTCCCGACAGCATAGTGGTACATCTGAACAATCCGCAGCAAAACGCTGGAAATCTCCGCGTCTGTCAGCCTTCGCCACGCAAAGGCCGTGGCGATGCCAAACAGCCAGTGTGCTATGCTGTTGAGCATTGTGGCAGCGATGCCTCGCTGACAGCCGCCATGCGCAGTCTGCATCAGTTTGCGTGTGCAGATGCCGATGCCCGGAACTTGCTGATGGGCAGGCGTGAGCCAAAAGCTGATAAGTCGCGCAGGCTGACACTGAGCTACAACCCTGACTACGACGGCGTGGTGCTAAGGGCAAAACAGGCTGATGACTATTTTCTGCTCATCGGACCGCCGGGGACAGGTAAGACCTCAATGGCGCTTCACTATCTTGTGGAGGAGGAGCTTCATGAGCCCGGGTCTGCCATTCTGCTTATGGCATATACCAACCGTGCCGTAGACGAGATATGCGGCATGCTTGTTAAGAATAATTACGATTTTATCCGCATTGGCAATGAGTTTACGTGCGATGAGCAATATCGTCCGTATTTGCTCAGCCGTCAGCTCGGCAATTGCACAAAACTTGCAGGGGTGAGGGAGCGGATAGCGTCTGCCCGCATCATTGTGGCAACTACAAGCACCATGCAGAGCCGCTCGTATCTTTTTGGCGTAAAGGCCTTTTCGCTGCTGATTGTCGATGAGGCAAGCCAGATACTTGAGCCAAACATTGTCGGGCTTCTGTGCTCTGCCCGTCGGCCGCTCTCGGGTAGCAGGCATGGAACGCCTTCAAACCGTATGGCAAAATTTATTCTGATAGGCGACCACAAGCAGCTGCCGGCTGTGGTGCAGCAAGATGCGTCGGAATCTGAAGTTGCAGACCCTCTGCTCCGTGCCATGGGACTCACCGACTGCCGCAATTCTCTCTTTGAGCGGCTCTTGTTTTTAAATAGTTCACACCATGATTTCGTTGGAATATTGCGGCGCTACGGCCGTCTGCATCCCGAGATTGCAGCGTTTCCAAACATTGCTTTCTATAGCCGCGAGAACCTTGTGCCAGTGCCGCTGCCCCATCAGCAGGAAAAGGCTCCGTCGCAGCGTGTGGTCTTTATTCCGTCAGCCTA
>CABSIA010000174.1 GCA_902477645.1 uncultured Prevotella sp.
CGTCTGTACAAAGTCCAGTAGCCGTTCAACCGCTGCGAGTTTCCCCATTCCCTTCATCTTTTCTTTCAGCGAGGCATATAGTTCCTTGCTTGTGTAACTGTCCATCGGCGTTTTGGCATACATCGCCCAGCGTGTCATAAAGTTGTTACTGATTTCCGATGTCGGATAGTCGTTGTAGAAATTTATCAGGTTCCTGTTCACCGCTGCCTGCACCTTAATCTCTGGATAACGCTCTGACTGCAATGTCCTCTGTTGTGATTTGTCGAGACTCAGCGTCTGCGTTTCTTGAATATAAAGTGACATTGATTTCTCTTTTGGCATTGCCGCCTCACATATCTCCATGCTTGACTCTTTCGATTTGAATACATAATATTTGGTGCCATCAATATTGAAATAAGGCTGGTCGTATATCGTGTGTTCCGAAGCATAAAGCAGACACAGCTTCGCCCCTGCCCTGCCTATCCTCATCTTATATCCCGACTGACAATAGTTGAAAGCCGCAAGCATGGTTGGACCGTTTGTTTTTCCAAGACAAGCCTCAGCCATAGCGTCAAGCATGTTGAGATAAGCCCAGTCGCACAGCTTCATACGTATCCGCAATTCCAGACAGTCGCGGATAGTATTGTTGTAAGCATCGCCCGACATACGCTCCCATGCCTCAGCAATAGACTTATTACTGCTGTCGGTAAGCGTAAATCTCTCGTCATCATTAAAGCGCACCCTGCAATCAGTTCCATAAAATGCGAAACCAATATATTTCTCTTCTGGCTGCGGATTCTCCTTTATCGGTGCAACAGGCACAGGTTGTGGCTTTGGTGCAGGCGGCGTGATGACATCCTCTATTACAATCGGCTTGTTGTCTATCGGCCTATCCCTATCTTCCTCCGGCATCACTACAGGCTTCACCTCTTCGTCCTTAGGCTTGGGTATGGCAGGCAGCGTCTTGTGCTGTTGCCACGCCTGCCGCATAAACTCCGCATACTGTCTGTTTGCCTCGTCACGGAAGTCATCGTATTCTTTCCGTGCCTGTTTCTTGAAATCTTCGTAACTTTTGCGGAACTCGTCTACCTGCGCATTAGCAACCAATGCGGATAAAGATAGAATGATAGAGATAAGCCGTTTCATAATTCTGTGTGTATTTATTTCAGTTTCATATTTTTCCAAGATTCTGATATCGAGCGCGAAGGTATCACTGTCGGAGTCTGCAATTTGCGGTTTATTATTACAGACTGTTGACAAACTTGCTCTACAATATAGCTCGCCAAATCGCCAAGAGTGACATCACCTTTTGTCTCCTGCAACTTCTTCAACAAGAAATAAGTGAACATGCCATGTCCTTTCTCTTTGAATGGGAATGCCGTCTCCTCACCATTAGAGGCACAGAATACCACACTGTTTCCGGCAGGAATGTCTGATACGGATTTTATAGCTACGCCACGTGCAGCCATCAGCATACCATCACCTCTTTGTGCACCACTGAAACAAGCATCCATAAAGACCACAAGTTTCATTGCGCTCAGCTCATTTAGTTTCTGATACAGCCTGCTTGTAGGCATACATACTTCCGTCTGTGTGCCATCTGCATCTACAGGCAACAGATAAGCATTGCCTTTGCCGTCAGGTATGCCATGACCGGCATAATAGAAGATGACATCAATATTCCCATTATATGCATCTGCAATATCCTTTATATCTTTCAGTGCGGCAAGCATTGTTCCATAAGTGGCATCGGAATAGCTTCGTATATTCCGTGCAGGCAGTCCTAACGTCTTTTGGCAATAGGCTGCAAATATCTTTGCATCATTTTGGGCATATTCCACATGAGGAACCATCCGGTAATTCTCATTACCGATAATAACAGCAAATGTCTTGTTATTCTCTCCCATAACAGTTGGGATATCTATATCTATACGACTGTCTTGCCTTATCTCTTCCTGCAACACATTCTGCCCACCTTTCTGCGAATTGAGTTCCTTCAAACATTCATTTACTAGTTCATCCGCAGCCTCACTAAGATACTCTCCTTTTTCCGCAACTTTGTCAAACCATTCCATTGCTTTTTCATAGTTCTGTGGTACACCTTTACCCTCATAATAACACCAGCCAAGGTAGTATTGCGCATCTTCATTTCCTTGTTCCGCAGCTTTGATATACCATTCTACTGCTTTTTCTGCGCTTTGCAATACACCATTACCTAACTCATAACAAAGGCCAAGATTGCATTGCGCATTTTCATTTCCTTGTTCCGCAGCTTTGATAAACCATTTTGCTGCTTTTGCAAAGCTTTGCGATACACCTTTACCATCCTTATAACACAAGCCAAGATTGCATTGTGCAATTGCATGTCCTTGTTCCGCAGCTTTGATATACCATTCCACTGCCTTTTCTGCGCTTTGCAATACACCATTACCTAACTCATAACAATAGCCAAGATTGCATTGTGCCTTTGCATTTCCTTGCTTTGCGGCTTTTGTATACCATTCTACTGCTTTTTCATAGTTTTGAGGTATACCTTTACCATCATAATAACAATTGCCAAGTTTAACCTGCGCATTTACATCGCCAGCTTGTGCTTTAGTTAGGCATTTCTTAAATTCGATTTCATCTTCACTTTGTGTTTGAGCTATACACGTAACGGAATAATGTATACCACTTACAGGGTATGCCATAAGTAGGAAGAACAGAAAAACTGTTTTCATATATTTGTTTGTTGGTAGTGTCATGAGCTATTGATTTATTATTATAATACTCTTTTTTATCACATTCATACTTTTGTCTTTTTTCCTATATTTTGTCAACCATTTCTGAAGCTCCTTATAATTAAGTACCCCTGGCAATGTCTCTGACAAAGTGTTGTCGGCAGCCTTGGCAAAAGGCTGTGGAGAGAATATTACGTATATCTGATTATATTCTGACGAACGGGAGCAGGTCATTACATACTCATCAACATATTGGTGCTCCTGCGGCGGAGCTTCCTTAATGTTGAAGAACACGTAACGGCGGTTTGCCTCCACCTTATATATACCGTCTGTCTGACTGCGGTATGGCAGAAGACAGTAGGCTTTTTGCTCAGCATCGACAAGATAGACGGCAAGATAACCACTGACGGGAGAGACAAAAGAAAGATATAGGTCATCACCATCACGGAACTCATCGCTCTCAAGCTTATCTTCCGTGCCGTTGCGCAGCACTTTTGCCTTTATGTCTATCTGCGCCGAGACTATCTCACGAGCCTTGCCCTTCACGGAGACTTTCACAACGAGCATCCCCTGTTCGTATGAAATGTTGTATTGCGGTTCGTCGACAGTCTCAATCCATTCACCTTTTACCTCGCTGCCACCTATAGACAGGAAATCAACATCAGAACTGCCGTTGCGGTTCTCCATACGTGTGGTGTTGGTTTGCGAGACAATAGTACCGAATACATCGGCAAGAGCCTGTATCTTAGCACGGTCGAGCGCAGTGCGCTTAGCTTCTTCAAGAGTGACATTCTCCGGCGCATGATAGGTATATTCTCCCTCCACAGTCTTAATCTTCTGAGATAAGACTGGGAGTGAGATTATCAGCAACAGAATAAGCACCAATGCCTGTTTCATACATATATATTATATTAATGTGTCACCAACCAAGCAACTCATCGAGTTTCTTGTGCAGGTCATCACCGCGTTTTTCAAGATTCTCACGCACAGCTTTCTTGGCAGCGGCCTTTGCCATGGCACCGTTGTAGGCTATACGCACAAGCACCTCCTTGTTCTTGTTCTGTTTCGTGCGGTACACCTCCATCACGGTAATCGTGCGGCCTATGCTCTGCGATATGAGATTCTTTGCTGCCATGACGCTCTGCGTAACCGATGCGGCATCTTCTGCTGCCAACTGCTTGTTTGACACTGTGTTTTCCACCAGTGCAGTTATCTCAGTCTGTATCTGTCCTGCAAGACTCTGCTTTGCCAGTTCCAGAGCCTGCATCTTTGCGGCATCATAGTTCTCACCTATGCTCATAGCCTCACCCATAAGATATTTCGGGTACATATCCGCATCATATTCCATCTGCATAAGATATGATTTGTCAAGCTGTTTCTCCAAAGGCAGTGCGCCTGGGGCAGTTTGCCAACCATCTTTTTTAAGTTGTTTCGCCTCCTTACGTGCTGCTTTTGTGGCTTTTTCGTTTAGCTCAGACTTGGAAGCTTTGTAGACTTCCTTTCTTTCTTTTTGCTGCTCTTTGGTGATTTGTGCAGATGCAGTGTTGAGCGTGCCTGCCATAATTAAGACAAGAACGCACTTGGTAAAAATAGTTTTTTTCATTTGCTCTATGGTTTTTATTGTTTGTTATTTGAATTGTAAATCATTACTTTGTTTAGTCCGAAAGTAACTTGAAAACAGACAATAAAAAAACGTGGACTTTTTAACTTCGTCTACGTTCTTGAGGTATCGCCAAACACCATTGCAACCATATACGAGTAAAAGCCCACGCCATAGGCGTGAGCGTCACTACTTTTACTCTTGGTTGCTCTTTTCAAATTGGCGATTTTCAAGAACAAGAATACAAGTTAACGCTTTTTTATCAATATGTCTTTATATCTCTATTATTTATATCATACGCATTAATTTTATGTTATTTTGTTGCAAAAATACACAATAAATCTTGCCTTACATTATCTTTTGCCGTTTTTAACATATATTTTTACACCAGGGTGCTTTTGTTAACATATTCTAAAGCCTCGTCTAAGCATGAAATAATCATATATGGCAGATGTATATAGTTATGTATGAGAAACAAGCAGAACGACAACAACGAGGAGCAGGATTTTGTCGGCAGAATAATCTGTAGACAGCAGTCGTGCTATCGGGAAATGATGGCCAGGTACGGGCAACGGGTAATGTCGCTCGTAAGCCGTATGGTGTCAGACCCTCGGGACGCAGAGGAGTTGGCTCAAGACGCATTTGTCAGGGCGTTCACCAATATCAGTACATACGATGCAACAAAATCCTCACTCTCCACATGGCTTCTGCGCATAGCGTATAACGTGGCATTGAACCATCTGCGCCGTAAACACCCAAAAATCATACATGATTCCGCTACAAAAAGTAGCATTTAAGTTA
>CABSIA010000175.1 GCA_902477645.1 uncultured Prevotella sp.
GCTATGTATAGCGGCCGCAAACAATAATTGGTCTATATGTGATTACATTTTACGATTGCGGCCGCTACGTGTAGCGGCCCTACAGTCTTTTACTGTAATTAGTGCGCTTGGCAGTCTCGCAATCAGAAAAATCTGTGGGATTAAAATAATATTCAATCCATGGGACTAAAATAATATGGTGAATTGTTATGGACTTGATTCCGCCAACAGGTAATCCCCCTATATTTTTTCAGGTGGGTAAGTAGAAAAATAGTGTCTATTTTTCTATTATCGCCTGATAATCCATTGCCGGAAGAGCGGGTCTACAAATTCCAAATCATTGCCGTGCCTTTCCAAAATGTCTTTCTCTACAAGCACTTTTTTATTGCGCGTTATGGTTTGCGGACCGCCTAAATGATAACGGTTCACAACATCTTGTGAGTTAAGACGCTTCTCGCCGTTTGCCACAGCATACAACATTGCCATCTGCGACGGTGAAAGCCTGTCGGCATCAGTTTCAAACACAGGACTGTTGGTGTCTATCACTTCTCCAATGGCCCTGTCAACCAGTTCCCCGGTGGCTTCCCTGTCTGTATCTGCCCATACAAAGAAACTGAGCTGCTGCACATACCATGAATGACAGTCCACAGCATCGCAGATTTTTTCAGCAGCTGCGGCAGAAATTGTCTTGCCGCTTTTCTCAAATGTATCCACAATATATGGAATCCAGTATTTCTTGGAAATCTTATCAAGATAGATAACTTGGCCGAAACGGTAGAAAGGATTTGAAGAATTGTTGAAAATCTCAAGCATCATGTGTCGCTTACTGCCATAAAGACAATAGGTGGTATTCTGATGCTGCTGCCATACAGAACGCAGCATGCCCTCAATCCTCTTCCATTCAGGCAAATTGGCAAGGTTCTGAAACTCATCTATACACACTATGACCTGCAGCCCTCTCTGTTCCGCAATTTTTTCCGGAAGACTCAGTATATCCTCGGCACTCCTGCTGAGCGGCTTATATCCGAGGTCAAGCTCTATTGCATTCTGAGGATCGCTTTTTATCGTGATACTCGGACTCAGAACCTGGACATATTTTCTGAAAATCTCCATTCCCTTTTCAAACGATGATGACACTCCATTGAATACGGCGGTGGCGTATGCATTATAGAAATCGGCCTCACTTGTAATTTTAAAAGCATCAACAAAACATACTCTTATGTTTTTGTTTTCATGCAGCATTTCTTTCATTGTGGCCTTGACAAGCGAAGACTTTCCCCATCGGCGCGGCGAAATGAGCATCACATTGACGCCATTGCCCAAAAAGGTCTTCAGCCGCTTTCTGTCTTCCTGACGGTCAATGAAATTGTCATCTTGTGCCAGTTCTCCATAAACAAATGGTCTTTTCATAATTTCTTCCTTATTTTATATTTCTATTGCAAAAATACAAAATTATAACGGTGTTTATATCAACACCTCTTATAATTTATGTTTTTTTACGCTTAATGAGAGGCCACTGTCGAACTTATTCATCCACCTCCAGACGGTGGTGCGGGGTATTCCCGTCAGTTTCGCGATCTCGGGCCCCGACAAGCCTATCTGCATCAGATAGCATACATTTACCTGTTTCTCATCCAGATTACCGTGAGACAGGAATACTTTCTCTTTCAATGCCGGATACAACTCATCAACCGCCTTATACAGCTTTTGCCAGTCCACAGGCTCACAATCTTTACTTCCTGCGCATGCGTGTTTAATGGCGTTTATCACATCTTCTGCCTGTACTTCCAGTTCCTCTTTATGCAGCATATTCAGAAGTGATAAGTTCTTTGCATTCATTTCCGTGAGCAATATCTCTTTCTCTCTAAGCTCATTGTCCGATTTGTTGAGTTCTTCCTTTGCCTCTTCCAATTGCTTATTCAGAGAGTTCAGGGAGTTTCTCGACTCCTTGAGCCTGCCATTAACATCAGATATTTCTCCCTCCTTTTCGGTTATTAGGATTTGCATTCTGTTCAGCTCCTCCGAAATCCTCAGTTTCTCCTTCAAATGACGGTTGCGTCTTACTACAACTATGGTTACCGATAATAACGAAATGACAACCAATGCGACAAAGGAGGAAACAGCCATCAGCTGAAACCTCTCGTTTTCTTTTATAATTCTCTCCTCCCTATTTTTGTTTTTGTAGTATTTATATGCGTTGTTAACCGTGGCGGCGAGTTCCTGTCTTTTTCCCAAGTCAATTGAGTCGCTTATACGAATATATCTCACGGCATATTCGTTGGCAAGTCTCATGTTGCCGGCATTATAATAGAGATAGAGCAGAGCTTTTGCCGCGTCATACATTTCGAACAAGTCATTCCCGTTCTCAAGTATGCGGCTATATGCGGCTATTGCCGAGTCCTTGCTGCCATAATAGTTATTGTAATCTCCGTATGCATAGTTGATGTTATAATCATATTTACCGTCTTCTTTAACGGCCTTATCAAGCATGGCCTTGCATCTTTCGGCGTTCTGCCTGTCTTCCAAAAGCACAAAATCGGTTAATAGCAGACTGATACTTTCTGTATTATTCTGCAACCGTGGGTTATCGGTTATGTAGTCAAGAGCCACTTTAAACATTTTGTTTGCCTCACGAGGCCTTTTTAGAGCCATTAACGATGCTCCAAGATGCATTATGCTGTTAATTTCTATCTTTCTCAGCTTTTGTGATATATCGTACTCTTTCTTAGCATATTTGTATGCGTTTTGATAATCCTGTACAGAAAAAAAAGAACAGTTAAGACTTGAATAAGTATTTCTCAGCACTACGGAGTCTGCACCCTTATTGTTCTCACCAATATCCATAGATTTAAGAAAATGCTCCATAGACCTTGGTGTGTCACCCAAATCCCGATAAACGCTGCCAGCATAAAAATACGTCTCTTGTTTGTCGGCGACAGAGCCGCTTTTTTCATAATAATCCAGCAAAACTTTCACTATAGAGTCAGACTTTGCAGGAATATATGATTTATCTTCGAGCCGTATTTTTGTCAGGTCATATTTCATTCTGATGTCTTCCGACAGTCCGCCAATCTCATCCTTACGGGAATTCAGCATCGACAGGGCTTTCTCGGGCAGAGAGTCACCAATCTCCCTAACGCTGTCTATCCACAATTTCATATTGTCATCGTCTGAGCACGAGACAAAAGAAAGCATTAAGGCAACAATCACAGATATATAAATTCTACGCATATAATATTTAGGTTTTATTTTTTACAATGTCAGTGCAAAGATAATCAACTTTCTTATTCCAACCAAAACATATTGCACATAAAGTCTCAAAGCTTCAAGTTGTAGGGCCGCTGTAGGGCCGCTATTTATAGCGGCCGCAAGTAAGACCGCAAGCAAGACCGCAAGCAAGTTGGCATTTTTCTTTAGTGCCGCTACGCATAGCGGCCCCCCAAAAAAAACAAGCAACACATAAATAACGCTCTTTATTATGTTTCATCTTGTTTCACTTATACCAACATCCCTACTTATCTCTGTCCCAATTACCATAGTCACATATTACTGAATATCAACCACTTACCAACCATCATCTCACCCGCCAACATCTTTTAACAGTTAAGTGAAACACAGTGGAACAACTTTTTCTTGCATTTTCTTGGCAAAAGCAATAATTTTGCCACAACAAAACTAAAACAAAATACAATATGAAAAAGATCACATTTTTTGGTGCGGTCGCACAAAATGCAGTCTTCACTATTTCCCGTATGCGCAGTTCACGCTTTATCCCTGTTGAAGTTGGGTTAGGAGACAGTAGGCACCGCTATACATATAGACGAAAACAGCAACACATATAGACATGTAGTTTTACACGTCTGTATGTGTTTTTAACCCAACTTTAACGCTCAGAATTATTTTCACTTTAAATTCGTAAAAAATATAAACTTCAATAACCATGAAACAATTTTGCATTATATTCTTTCTGCTCCTTGTCATGGCACACTCCGTGCAGGCGCAGGACATAACGGGTAAATGGAAGTGTTCCAAAGAACTATTGGACAGGCTTCAACTCCACAATGATAACATTAAAGGATATTACACCTTCAAAAAGAACGGAAAGTTTAAGCTGAGGATAAAAGGAACAAAAACCATAATAAAGAATTATGGTGGCATAGAGCTTAGGACCAACAAATTTTATACGAGGCATTCTACTTACCGCCCTCTTTCTATTAAGGTGTCAGGCAAGTATGAGGTAAAAGACGGAAAGGTATCAGCGTATGTAAAACTGAAAGATGTGAAAGTGTATGTTGGTATCAGCGCAAGGCTGCCACGAATTCCAGATGCGAATACCAGCGAATATGACTACAGAATGACACAATTTTATAATGAGCGATACGATTTTGACACATCAGAGACTGATATACAGGCCAACATGATAAAAGCCGAGAAATGGTTTATGTGGTCATGGCGCGACCTGTCGGTAAGGCAAGCGGGCGATTCGCTGATTATAGGAAAAATAATAAAACTGACTAAAATGTAACATTGCCGTCAGACTTCAGTTTTTTTGGCTGAGTTGCATGGTCATGACTACCAAACTGCTTATGATGTGTTAACAAAGATTGCGATAGACAAAAGATATAGTTTGACTGATCCAATGCGAGGTGGTATTCCGATTTGTGATGCGTTGACAGTTTTTGATTCATATTGCGAGCTCGGTCATGCAAACTATGACGAAGGTATAATAAAGTATAATATAGACAACGGCGTTGCTGTTGCACTTATTACTTCAGCCGATCCTCCTCACATGGTGACAGTCATCGGCTATGATAATAACTGCTATTACACAGCCGCCGGTGAGTCAAATGGAAATGTCACAGTTTATCTCAAAACAGAAATTGAAAAAAGTGGATATATATTTTTTAAGAACATAAAAGTACCATACAGATGCAGACATTACGAACATTATTAACAGGATTGTTTATGGCAACCGCCTCAATAAACATGGCGCAAGTAACAGTATCAACATCACAGTTGAATGGAACCAAATGGAAAATAAAAGGGAGTACAAGTGGCGATTTTGATGAATACACCCAGAGTCAGGAAATTTGGCGCCGCAAAGACGGCTCGTTTAG
>CABSIA010000176.1 GCA_902477645.1 uncultured Prevotella sp.
ATACAATGATAAGCAACCCGAGACCAACACGGGCAGAGGTTACAGATATTGCCAATGCCATATATTATCGCACAGATGCACTGATGCTTAGTGGAGAGACAGCGACAGGAAAGTATCCTGTAGAGGCTGTAAAGACTATGGCGGCAATAGCAGAGCAGGCAGAGAACGATAAAATGCGTGAGAACGACATCATTGTGCCTTTGTCGGCTGACTGTGACCAGCGGGAATTTCTCGCACATACAGCTATTGAGGCCACACAGAAAATTAATGTTGCCGGTATTATCACAGACAGTGAGACCGGACTTACAGCGCGCATACTGGCTTCATTCCGCGGCCCGCATCCAGTACTTGCCATCTGTTACAGAGAAAAAACTCAGCGACTGCTGAATCTCAGCTATGGTGTAATTCCCGTATATCAGAAAGAGCACGTGTCATCACAATATGTTTTCTATGCGGCTCTGCGAATGCTGCGTCAGAAAGGCTACATAGGCCTTAACGACAAGATCGCATATCTGAGCGGAAGTTTTGGCGAAGGCGGCGGAACAACGTTCCTTGAAATTAACAAGGTTAATGAGGTATTCGATAAGAAATATAAGTTCCACTTACCAAACAGTTGATTATAAAAGGACAAGTCTGGCAGCATTATTAATTGGAAAAGCCAAGATGATTATTTTGGGGACATAATGGCAGTTATGATAAATAGGCGATTAATAAATATCAGTAATAAGCTCCTCATCAAATAAAAAAAATGAAGCTGTAGAAACCAATAATCATTATTGTAATTCTACAGCTTCAATTTTTTTTGCTATAAATGTTCTTTGTATAAACAACTTATCCGTTTTGTTAATGTTGCTTTATGTAATCAACAATCCATTGCCCAACTTCATTGGTGCCGTATGTTTTTCCGCCTTCAACCTGAATTTCTGGCGTTCTCACATTTGCGTCGAGACTTGCGTTTACAGCCTCGCGGATTTTACAGCCTTCAGTGTTAAGTCCGAAATGCTCAAGAAGCATGGCTGCCGAGAGAATTTGGGCTACCGGGTTTGCAAGGTTCTTGCCTGCGGCCTGTGGCCAGCTTCCGTGTACAGGCTCAAACAATGGCGTATGCTCGCCAAGCGATGATGAAGGCTGCAATCCCATGGAGCCGGTGATGCATGAGGTCTCATCTGTCAGAATGTCGCCAAATGTGTTTTCTGTTACGATAACATCGAAGAATGTCGGCTCGGTCAAAACTCTCATTGAGGCGTTGTCAATGAACATGTAGTCGGTGTTCACATCCGGGTATAGTGGCTCCATTTCTTTTGCTATCTGACGCCATAAACGGCTACTCGCCAGAACGTTGGCCTTGTCGACAACCGTAAGGTGATTGTTGCGTTTCCTGGCATACTCGAAAGCAATTTTCAATATGCGCTCAATCTCATGGCGATAGTAAATATCTGTGTCGTATGCCTTGTCGTTGTCCTGATATTTCTCACCGAAATACATGCCGCCAGTGAGTTCACGGATAACGATGAAATCTGCGCCTTTCAGCAATTCGTCCTTCAATGGGCTTTTGTGTAGCAGGCAGTCAAAAGTTGCCACAGGGCGTATGTTGGCAAACAGGCCAAGCTTCTTTCTCATTGCAAGAAGTCCCTGCTCAGGGCGAACTTTTGCCGTCGGGTCGTTGTCGAAGCGTGGGTCGCCAACAGCAGCGAACAACACTGCGTCAGCATTCATGCACACATTGAAAGTCTCTTCCGGGAACGGATCGCCAACCTCATCGATGGCATGTGCTCCGCAGAGAGCCTCGGTGTATGTGAACTCGTGGTTGTATTTTTCGGCAATAGCATCTAAAACAGCCACACCCTGTCTCATAATTTCTGGTCCTATGCCGTCGCCCGGCAGGACTGCAATATTCAGTTTCATAGTAATTATTGTTTATTATTTTCGTCTTCAAATAAGTTCAGCATCTTGAACGTAGCCTTTATAGCCGCTTCCGTCTGGTCGGCGTCAAGTCCTCTTGTCCTGATGATTTTGTCTCCATATTGCCATGTGATAATGGTCTGAACGAGTGCGTCTGTCCGTCCGCCAGGTGGAATGGAAACAGTATAATTTGCCAATATCGGGAACGTGCGGTCGAGTTTTTCCTTGTAAATTTTTCTAAGGGCTTTCACAAAGGCATCATACTGTCCGTCGCCTGTAGCGTCGGCAGCATATTCCTCACCGTTAATTTCCACTTTTATGCTGGCAATTGGTTTCAGTCCGTAACTTGTGCTCACCATATAGCTGACGAGTTTCACCTTGTCTTCGGGCGCATCGTGTTTCAGCACGTCGGAAACAATATATGGCAAATCATCTTGAGTCACGAGTTCCTTTCTGTCGCCAAGCTCAGTTATTCTCTTTGTCACCCTCTTGGTCTGCTCTGGAGTCAGCGAAAGTCCAAGTTCCTCAAGATTTCGTGCAATGTTGGCTTTTCCGCTGTTTTTGCCGAGTGCATACTCTCTTTTACGTCCAAACCGTTCTGGTACGAGGTCGTTGCAGTAAAGGTTGTCCTTAGTGTCGCCATCTGCATGAACGCCAGCCACTTGTGTGAAAACATTCTCACCTACTATGGGCGTGTTTGCCGCTATTGCAATACTCGAATATCCCTCTACAAGCCGGCTTAGCTCAACTAGCCTGCTTTCGTCTATATTCGTTTTGGCATGGTACATGTCTTTCAAAATTACCTGCACACTTGCCAAAGGCGCATTGCCGCATCTCTCCCCCAGTCCGTTCACTGTCACATGCAGTCCTTTGCATCCGCTCAGCACGGCAGCCAGCGAGTTAGACACAGCAAGGTCGTAGTCGTTGTGGGCATGGAAATCGAAATGGGCATCGGGATATCTCTTCACCATTTTCCGCATGTACTCAACGCATTGCAGCGGATGCATAATGCCAAGCGTGTCGGGAAGTAGAAATCTCTTTATCTCTGTTTTTGTCAGAGCGTCGAGTAAGGTGTAGACATAATCCGGCGAGTCTTTCATTCCGTTGCTCCAATCCTCAAGATAAAGATTTACGTCGAGTCCCTGACTGATGGCATAGTCTACGGTATGCCGAATATCAGACAAATGCTCTTGCGGAGTTTTGTGCAACTGGTGCATGCAGTGTCTCAGCGAGCCTTTGGCGAGCAGGTTTATCACAGTTCCGCCACATTTTCTGATCCAGTCTACTGACAAATGACCGTCGACGAACCCGAGAACCTCTACCCTATTCAGTTTGCCTATCGAGCGCGCATAGCTGCAAATCATCCGTACAGCATCCTTCTCGCCTTCCGACACTCTTGCCGAGGCCACCTCTATTCTGTCGACGTTAACCTCCGAGAGCAGTTTTCGCGCAATCATCATTTTCTCGTGAGGCAGAAACGACACGCCGCTGGTCTGCTCGCCATCTCGGAGTGTGCTGTCCATTATCTCGATATACGGATGCCGCAGAGTATCACGGGTTACTTGTTCTGCTGTTCCCATGCCTCAATTCTATCCTTGTTCTGTATCAGATAGTCAATGTCGTCGAGTCCGTTCATCAGACAATGCTTTTTGTAGCCGTTTATCTCAAACTTCTCGCTGTTGCCTGTGGCAAGATTTGTAACGGTCTGGTTGGGCAGGTCTACCCTTACCAGTGTCTGATGGTTTTTCTCAATGCTGTCGAAAAGTTCCTGCAGGAACGGTTCCGAGACAACAACGGGCAGCACAAAATTGTTGAGCTCGTTGTTTTTGTGTATGTCTGCAAAAAAACTGCTTATAACCACTCTGAAGCCATATCCGGCAATAGCCCATGCCGCATGCTCGCGTGAAGAGCCGGAGCCGAAATTTTTTCCGGCAACAAGAATTACACCGGAATATGACGGGTCATTCAGTACGAAATCCTCTTTTAGCGAGCCGTCTTTATTATATCGCCAGTCTCTGAAAAGATTGTCACCAAATCCCTCTTTGTCTGTGGCCTTCAGAAAACGGGCCGGAATTATCTGGTCTGTGTCAACATTCTCTAATGGCAGTGGATAGCACGAAGAAGTTATAACGTTGAATTTCTGTTTCATAGCTGTTTACATTAAAGTTCTTGGATCGGTGATAACACCCGTTACGGCAGCTGCGGCAGCTACCAGCGGTGAGGCAAGTATGGTGCGGGCTCCAGGCCCCTGACGTCCCTCAAAATTGCGGTTGCTTGTAGACACACAATATTTGCCTGCGGGAATTTTGTCATCGTTCATAGCGAGACAAGCCGAGCATCCCGGCTGACGGATTTCAAAACCGGCCTCTTCAAGAATTTTGTCGAGTCCTTCCTCACGAATTTGTGCATCAACAAGCCATGAGCCAGGTACGAGCCATGCTGTAACATTTGCAGCTTTTCTCCTGCCTTTGGCTATGCTTGCGAATGTGCGGAAGTCTTCAATGCGCCCGTTTGTGCATGCACCGAGGAAAACGTAGTCGACACTGTGACCGAGAAGTTTTTCTCCAGGCTCAAATCCCATATAGCCGAGGCTCTTCAGGAAGCTTGTTTTTCCAGCCTCTTCGATTTTTTCGAGTGTAGGAATGTTTTCGGTAATACCGATGCCCATTCCCGGATTTGTTCCGTATGTTATGCGTGGCTCTATGTCGGCGCCGTCAAATGTCAGTTCCTTGTCGAACACCGCGTCATCGCCACTCCTCAAAGTTTTCCAGTAAGCCATAGCTTTGTCCCACTCTTCGTCTTTCGGTGCGTATTCTCTACCCCTGATGTATTCAAAGGTTGTCTCATCGGGAGCCACAAATCCGCCACGTGCGCCCATCTCAATCGAAAGGTTGCAAAGCGTAAGTCTTCCCTCCATTGTCATATTCTCAACCACTTGTCCGGCGTATTCTACAAAATAGCCGGTAGCGCCAGATGTGGTGAGTTTCGACATAAGATAAAGGGCTACATCTTTCGCCGTAACACCCTTTGAAAGTTTGCCGTTGATGTTAATCCTCATCGATTTGGGCTTCTGCTGCAGAATACATTGGCTTGCCATAACCATCTCTACCTCAGAGGTTCCGATGCCAAACGCTACAGCACCCATTG
>CABSIA010000177.1 GCA_902477645.1 uncultured Prevotella sp.
CTCATGTTAGAAGGCTGTAGGGCCGCTACGTGTAGCGGCCGCAAGCAATAATTGGTCTATACACGATTACATTTTACAATTGCGGCCGGTACACGTAGCGGCCCTACAGCCTTTAATATAATTACATCTTACGATATGTAAACAGCATAAAAGAGTCAACTGGCAGATTAAATACACACTAAATTAATTCCGCCAACGAGTTAACATATATATATAATAGTGTATGCTCAAAACGTTAAAATAAAAAGAAGAAAGAACACGAAAGAAGAAAACAAAATAATTCTCTACCAAGACGATGATGAGAGCTGTGATTTGTAAATCGCCATAGCCGAGGAGTGTTGAAAGTTCAAAAGGATCTTATGACAAACGAGAACGGTATGCCAGAATATGACATTTCTTATCAGACATCAGTATTGGTCGAGAAGAGATCTCTTCGTAGTGACTATGTTCAATCAAGGCATAAAAATGGAACACCCCCATAGACTGTCTGATGTCCAAGAGATTATTAGAAGGTTATTATGTAGGAACTTGAGTTATTTATTTGCACCTTTATTTTGTATTTCACAATTAAATTCGTAATTTTGCAGCGTTTATAACGATAACATAAATTACTATTAGGATTTGATAGAGAAACATATTGTCCTTGAAGACATAGACCCGATTATGTTCTACGGAGTTGGCAACAGCCATCTCCAAATGGTTAAGTCGCTATTTCCAAAATTGAGAGTTATGGCACGCGGCAACGTGTTGCGTATACTTGGCGACGAGGAGGAAATGGCTAAGTTTGAGGAAGATATAGAGAATATGCGAAAGCATCTGTTGAACCACAATACAATCTCGGAAGAAGACATTCTCGACATAATAAAAGGACGGAAGACTGCGGCAGAGGCAGCAAACGGCATAGTAGTCTACAGCATGTCCGGACGCCCCATAAAAAGCCGCTCTGAGAACCAGCAGAAACTTATAGACGCATATTCCGTAAGCGACATGATTTTCGCCGTTGGTCCGGCGGGTACAGGAAAAACCTATCTGAGCATAGCCCTTGCGGTAAAGGCTTTGAAAGAAAAAACCGCAAAAAAGATAATATTGTGCCGTCCGGCTGTAGAGGCGGGAGAAAAATTAGGATTTCTGCCCGGTGACATAAAAGACAAGATAGACCCGTATCTGCAACCGCTCTACGACGCACTCGAGGACATGCTTCCCGCCGTCAAACTACAGGACATGATGGAGAAGCGAATCATACAGATTTGCCCGCTGGCATTTATGCGGGGCAGAACCCTCAGCGATGCAATCGTTATATTGGACGAGGCTCAAAACACCACTCCGGCACAGCTCAGAATGTTCCTTACAAGAATGGGATGGAACACAAAAATGATTATCACTGGCGACCTCACACAGGTTGACCTGCCGAGCCAGCAAAAGAGCGGACTACGGGAGGCACTGTCTATTTTAGGCAATATTGACGGCATATCCGTTATAAACTTCACACAGAAAGACATTGTAAGGCATAAGCTCGTTACAAAAATAGTAAACGCTTACGACAAACACGACAAAGCAACAATTAAACAAGATACCAAAAATGAAAGCATTGACAACGACTGATTTCCATTTTAATGGACAGAAGAATGTTTATCACGGCAAAGTTCGTGACGTGTACAACATCAACGACGACCTAATGGTTATGGTTGCCACAGACAGAATTTCCGCTTTTGACGTGATACTGCCAAAGGGTATTCCTTTCAAAGGACAAGTTCTCAACCAGATAGCAGCAAAATTCCTTGATGCCACAAGCGACATTTGTCCTAATTGGAAGCTCGCCACTCCCGACCCGATGGTCACCGTGGGACTCAAGTGCGAGGGGTTCAGAGTTGAGATGATTATCAGAGGCATTCTGACAGGCTCCGCATGGCGTGAGTATAAGAACGGATGCCGTGAGATTTGCGGTGTTAAACTGCCAGAGGGAATGAGAGAAAACGAGAAATTCCCTGAGCCAATTATCACTCCCACGACAAAAGCCGACGAGGGTCACGACCTTAATATATCTAAAGAGGAGATTATAGCACAGGGTATAGTAAGCGCTGAGGACTATGCAGTCATGGAAGACTATACCCGCAAACTTTTCAAGCGTGGCCAAGAGATAGCAGCCAAGCACGGTCTTATACTCGTTGATACAAAATACGAGTTCGGAAAGCGTGACGGCAAGGTTTATCTTATTGACGAAATTCACCCTCCCGACTCAAGCCGCTACTTCTATGCCGAGGGTTACGAGGAGAAATTTGAGAAAGGCGAGGCGCAGAAGCAGCTTTCAAAAGAGTTTGTAAGACAGTGGCTCATTGAGCACAACTTTATGAACGAGCCTGGACAGACAATGCCTGAGATTACTGACGAGTATGCGGAGAGTGTCAGCGACAGATACATTGAGCTGTATGAGCACATCACTGGCGAGAAGTTCAACAAGGCTGCCGGGGACACAGACATTGCTGCCCGTATCGAGAAGAATGTCAACGACTTCCTTGCAACACGATAAACAACAAATTTATATGTACAGACAGGAAAAAATCAAGCCGTACGATGGCAATGGTGACAAAGGAGAGCTTGTGGAGAAGATGTTTGACAACATAGCCCCCACCTACGATACCTTGAACCACCGCCTGTCTTTCGACATAGACAAGGGCTGGAGGCGTGCCGCCATAAAACAGATATCAGAGTGGCACCCCTCCAACATACTTGACATAGCTACGGGAACAGGCGACTTTGCCATTCTTGCAGCAGAGATGCTGAAACCAGAAAGCGTCATAGGGGCAGACTTATCGGAAGGCATGATGGAAATCGGCAGGAAAAAGGTTGCCGCAAAAAAACTCGACAGCATAATCTCGTTCCAAAGAGAAGACTGCTTGAAGATGTCTTTCAACGACAACACTTTCGATGCGGTCATTGCTGCTTTTGGAATTCGCAATTTTCAAAATCTCGACAAGGGATTGGCGGAAATGTGCAGAGTTCTAAAACCAGGCGGACATCTTAGCACCGTAGAGCTTACACGTCCCGTCTCTTTCCCCATGCGCCAGCTTTTTGGCATCTATTCTCACACCGTTCTGCCTGTTTACGGCAAACTGATTTCTAACGACAACGACGCCTACCGCTATCTTACAGCCACCATTGAGGCTTTTCCGCAAGGAGAGCTGATGGTGGACATACTGCATAAAGCCGGATTTAGAAAAGCCTCCTTCAAGCGACTGACTTTTGGTATATGCACAATGTATCTTGCTGAAAAATAACAATATTAAAGTATGGACAAATACGGACTTATCGGCTATCCGCTCGGCCACTCATTCTCTATCAGCTACTTCAACGAGAAGTTTGAGAGCGAAGGAATTGACGCCATTTATTCAAACTTTGAAATTCCATCAATAGAAAATCTGATGGAGGTTATAAACATCAATCCTGAGCTAAAAGGACTGAATGTCACAATTCCATACAAGGAAAAAGTGATAGGGTATCTTGACTCGATAAGTCCTGAGGCAAAAGAGATTGGAGCAGTCAACGTAATCCGGGTATCGCACAAAGGGAACAAAGTTCAGCTCAAAGGCTTCAACAGCGATGTCATTGGTTTTACACAGAGCATAGAGCCAATGCTTGAGCCTTGTCACAAGAAAGCCCTGATATTGGGAACCGGAGGTGCAAGCAAGGCCGTCGACTTCGGACTGAAATCACTTGGACTGGAAACATTGTTCGTGAGCCGGAGCAAACGTCAAAACGCCATAACATACGAAGACATAACAGCCGAAACGATAAAAGAATATAACGTAATAGTGAACTGCACACCATGTGGCATGTACCCACACACCGACGAGTGCCCGCTTCTGCCATACGGGGCTATGGACAGGCGCACATTGCTTTACGACCTTATCTATAACCCCGACGAGACTCTTTTCCTAAAAAAAGGCAAAGCACAAGGCGCAACTATAAAGAACGGACTGGAGATGCTGCTGCTGCAGGCGTTTGCAAGCTGGAAATTCTGGCATGGCGAGGAGTAAAACGGAAATCATCTACATCACAATATAAATTTATTCATTAAAAAATCTGACAATGGACAACAGATATATGATGCGTGGCGTTAGCGCAGCAAAAGAAGATGTTCATAACGCAATAAAAAATATAGACAAAGGCTTGTTTCCACAGGCTTTCTGCAAGATAATTCCCGACGTATTGGGCGGCGACCCGGAATATTGCAACATTATGCATGCCGACGGAGCCGGAACAAAATCGAGCCTTGCATATATGTACTGGAAAGAGACAGGCGACCTGAATGTATGGAAAGGCATTGCACAGGATGCAATTGTCATGAATACAGACGATTTGCTCTGTGTAGGAGCTGTCGACAACATTTTGGTTTCCAGCACCATAGGCCGCAATAAAATGCTTGTGCCAGGTGAGGTGATTTCTGCTATCATCAACGGAACAGACGAGTTGCTTGCTGAGCTGCGCGAAATGGGCGTAGGCATTTATCCTACAGGCGGAGAGACTGCTGATGTCGGCGATTTGGTACGCACCATCATCGTTGACTCTACCGTTACTTGCCGCATGAGGCGCAGCGACGTAATTGACAATGCAAACATAAAGCCAGGCGATGTAATCGTAGGTCTTAGCTCAACAGGACAGGCCTCGTACGAGAAGAAATATAACGGCGGAATGGGGTCTAACGGACTAACAAGCGCACGCCATGACGTGTTTGCGAAATATCTGGCCGAGAAATATCCTGAGAGTTTCGACCACGCCGTACCCGAAGAGCTGGTTTATAGCGGAAAATATAAACTGACAGATGCTGTTGAAGGCGTAGATATCGATGCCGGTCAGCTGGTTCTTTCTCCAACACGCACATACGCTCCTGTGATAAAGAAACTTCTTGACGAGATGCGGCCTGAAATTCACGGCATGGTTCATTGCACTGGCGGCGCACAGACTAAGGTGCTGCACTTCGAGATCGGGAAGAGCACACGTCTGAACTCCAGTCACATCA
>CABSIA010000178.1 GCA_902477645.1 uncultured Prevotella sp.
TCAAGGGCATTGCCGGCCTTCCTTGGAAATTCTACTGTGCTTGTGTTCGGCTGCTTCGTCACCGTCATCATCACACACTGCCTGCCTCTCAGCGACGCAGTGCCGGTCTTGGGCGCGCGATCGCCAATCCTCACCTCTGCAATATCGCCAATGACAACAGGCATCGTGCCATTACGCCGCACCACAGCTTTTGCCAAATCCTCAACATTGTTTGAGGCGCACACGCCACGCACTATATATTCGCTGCCATATTCATAAAGCACACCCCCGGACGTGTTGCGGTTCATATCCCTCACAGCGGCTGTCACCTCGCCGAGTCCCACACCGTAGTGCCGCATTTTGGCAGGATTAAGAAGTATCTGGTATTCCCTCACCTCGCCGCCAAGCACCGACACCTGTGCCACACCTCCAGTGGCAAGCAGCCTGGGGCGTATGGTCCAGTCGGCAATTGTCCGCAAGTCACGCATCGGCACGCTGTCGGCGGTAACGGCAACAAACATCAGCTCGCCCAATATCGACGACTGGGGGCCGAGAACCGGCGTTCCCGCCGTAGCTGGCAGCTGGTCTTTTACTGTGGCAATCTTCTCTGATACTGTCTGACGCGCACGGTAAATATCCGTACCCCAATTGAACTCAACCCATACTATCGAGAAGCCTGTAGTTGACGATGAGCGCACACGCCTCACGTCGGCGGCGCCGTTTACTGCTGTCTCAACAGGGAAGGTGACAAGTTGCTCAACCTCTTCGGGAGCCATGCCGCCCGCCTCTGTCATAACGACAACCGTAGGGGCGTTAAGGTCTGGGAACACATCTACCTCCATTGTCTTGGCCGTATACAGGCCGGCAAGCAGCAACAGCACTGCCGACACCAGCACAACAATGCGGCTATGGAGCGAGAAACGTATTATCTTATTCAACATGGCATGCAGGATTAATGGTTATGTGTGTGGGCAGGGATAGCCGCCTGCAGTGAGGCAAGCCTCAACATGCCGGCACCTTCCGTAACAACCTTATCACCGGCTTTCAGGCCACTTGTTATCTCTATGCGGCGTCCGTCGGTCTGCCCGGTCCTTACCTCTCGTCTGACGTATGCCTCAGGCTCTACCTGAAGATACACAAATTTTGTGCCTTGCTCATCAGTCAGCGCCGACACGGGAACCGAGACAACATCCGCACGCTCCCTGCAAAGCAGCCATACATCGGCGAAAGCGCCTGCCACTATGTCGCCCACATTGTCAAACTCGAAAGTGACGGCAATATATGGAGAGCCGTCGCTTACACTGCGGCCGTACGAAAGCAGCCGCCCGTGCATGTCGTCAAGACAATATACCCTGTCGGAGCCCGCCATACGGAAGTTGGCACCTGTCACGCCGGCAAGTCTCTGTACATCAGTGCTATGAGCGTCAGCCCGCAACTGAAGCCGGCGGCTCTGCGTCAATATGGCTATTGTCTGCCCTGTCTGCACATACTCGCCCTGTCTCACCAGCAGGCTTTTTATATACCCTCCGCTTGGCGATGATATGGCTATGCCTGCGTCTGTGACGCTCTTAGCCTGCGCCTCGTATGCCACACGCGCTGTCTCGTATTGCATCTTTATCTGCGCAAGCTCCTTTTGCGATATTATCTTGTCATCTACAAGAGCTTTTGCCCTCTCATATTCGCTTCTGGCAGCCTCGTAAGCGGCTTTTGTCTTTGCGGCCGGGTCGCCGTTCTGAATGTTTTTTGCCGACACCGTAGCTATTGTCTGCCCCGCCCTGACAGCCATGCCCTCTGCTATCGAGGCATTGGCAAACGTAACTATGCCGTCCGACGTGGCTGCGACAGCCTGCCCGTCGCCCTGTCCCGACAATATCTGGCCCGTGACAGGCATAACAGCCCTGAACGGCGCTGTCCTCACCGTCTCTGTCTCCAGCCCGGCTTCCTCGGCCTGATGTCTGGTAAACACAATCTCGCCATGATTACCGTGTGAGCCGCCCTCTTTGCCGGGCTGCCGCCCGTCACTGCCATGGCCATGTCCGTCGTGGCTGCCGCATCCTGCTACAGACACGGCAACAACAGACATGAAAAAAAATATAGTTTTTCTCATGATGGTAAAATAAAAAAAAACAATAGGTTTCTCCTCCTCCCATACAAGCGGCTAAACCACAGGAGGTGCCCTAAGCGGCCTTACACGGTATAAGTCAACCGACTTGTACCGCACGGATACCCGCTTACATATTTTACCATTTAATTCAGAAAAAGCGGCAACGGCCGCCACTGCGGTATAAGCGGCAGGATGCAGAAACCTTACAGGCTGCTGCCTGTCCGTATGCAACTTCGCAGAAATATAACAGTTGCTCTCCGCGCCGCATGAGGTGTTGTCGCCATGGTGATGCGTATGCCTGTCGTTAACGGCATTGTCACGGGCACAATATTCCATTGCCATGCACGCCACACCATAATGATGGTGGTGGGGGAGTACAGGCATCAGCATCACTGACATCATCAACAGCAATGCCCACATACTGAATATTGAGTTCCGTCTACACATTTTTGAAAAGACTGTACAGGCGGGACAACGCCAATAATGCCAGACATTGCCGGCGTGCCGCCCGCCTTCTGCAAAATTACGAATTAATCACTATATTACACCAACTTTACCCATCGCACATCATTAATTTAATTATAGTTAACTAAAACGAACTGACATAGGTAACTATTCCCATGATTATATTATTTGTTAATGAAAAATCTAATGTTACGTCACTTCACCCACTCCAACCAATTCTCAGGCGTTACGATTGCTTTCTCCTTGACATCATACGCTGTAAGGAAAGTGTTTGGAAATTGGGTGGCTTTCTTGGAATTCCATTTCATCTCAAAGAGTGAGAATTGGCCGTCACACTCCTCTATGTAGTCAATCTCCTGCTGTTGATTGGTACGCCAGAAATAACCATTCACGTATCGGCCGTTATATTGATTAGCCTTGATACGCTCGCTGATGAAGAAGTTCTCCCACAACGCACCAACATCTTGGCGAAAAGCAAGGGGAGCGAAATTCTGCAAGATGGCATTTCTAATACCATTGTCATAAAAATAGAATTTCTTGGCACGTTTTAGCTCTGTACGAAGATTGCGGCTGAAGCCATTTAACTTAAAGATAATGTAGCATTTCTCCAACAAGTCGATATACTTCTCAACAGTTTTATTATCCGTACCCACCGTCTGAGCCAACTCATTATACGACACCTCGCCCGTAACCTGCAAAGCCAATGCTGTGAGGAGTTTGCCCAATAATGCCGGGCGACGCACACTCTCCAAATTCAGCAAGTCCCTATACAGATAACTGTTGGAAAGATTATACAACAAATCCTTTGCATCCTCTTGATGATTGAAGATATCCGGATAAGAGCCAAAAACAAGACGGCTCTCCAAAGTTTGTCTCACAGAAAGCAAGCCTTGCGCATTCAACAACTCGCCCGTTGACAAAGGAAAGAGATGATATTCAAACTTTCTTCCTGTCAAAGGCTCGTTGAGCTTATCCTGGAGTTCAAAAGAAGAAGAACCGGTCACCAACAATTGCACATCAGGAAAATTATCAGTGATGCGCTTTAATGTCATACCGATATTCTCCACCCTCTGAGCCTCATCAATAACAAGTATCTTATTCTGCCCTATCAGCAATTTCAACTCTTGAGTATTCATTGCAGACATCATCTCCTGCACCTCTGGCTCGTCGCAATTCAGTTGCAAAACAGGTTCCTTGCGCCCTTCCAAAACCATATTGAAGAGCGTACTCTTTCCTACTTGTCTTGCCCCAATCACAATGATTGCCTTTCCAGCAAACATTCGAGTCTCGATCACATCTTGTAACAGTCGTCGTATCATATTATTTTACTTGCTTCAAATCTGGTGCAAAGATAGCAAGAAAATCTGTAATCCCAAAAATCAGGGTAATTTTTGGGATTGTAATCCTAAAATTCATACTGATTTTTGGGATTAGGGAGAAAATCAGCTGATATTTCCCCGTCATCACTTTACAGGATGGAACAGCCTGTCTCCCGTGCCCAGAGCCTCTATCTCCTCCATGGTAAATGGCGGACGCCACCGCATGGTGCCGTTGTTCGTACCCACCCCCTTTATGTAATATCGGTTGCGGTAGCCCTCGGGCATGAACTCACTGATGCCGCCAATGTCGCCTATCCTCATGCCGTGGTTGTGCAGGCATGTGGTTATCATTACCTCCGAGTGTGCCGGGTGTCCCAAAATACAAAAATAAATGGATACTGGCAAGGTGGAGTGTGCAAAAATATGGTACACAATTGTCGCGCAAGTTATTTTTTGCATATTACTTAATTTATCCCCACTGATTTTCTACTGAGCCGACAAGCCTATGGTATTGTAATCAATTTTCAAAACGCACCCTTGTGAATGCGCCCATTCGTCCTTTTGCGTTGCCAAACGCTTATATATGCGCTCTGAATAAGATTATTAACCTTAAGGCGATAAGATTAATAATCTTAAGGCCGTAAGATTAATAACCTTATCGCCAACGCAGCCGCATGCGTTTTTAAACGGATACCAATGACTCCAGCAACATATACGGAAGAATTCCACAGAACGTCAAGAATAATTACCCAACAAGAGCGTCCGGCAGCAAGTTTCGGATGAACAAAAAATTAGCTTAGTAATGTTTAAAAAATAACTTGCGCAATTATACTTTTGCCTTTGCAGGGCGCATAGTAAACAATTGTTGCGCAAGTTATTTTATCTTTTTCTGTCTTATAAAATAGAAGCATGCCTCATACGGTAAAAACCGTGATCAGTAAAGATGGAACATTCTGTCCATCAGCTGCCATTTCTCATCAGAAGAGGCATTGGCGGCACATTTCTGGAACTGCGCCACAAAAGCCTCCCATTCCTGCTGACGAGGCATGGCGGCAAGCCGCTCCATGGCTGTGGCCCAGTCGA
>CABSIA010000179.1 GCA_902477645.1 uncultured Prevotella sp.
GCTATACATAGCGGCCCTACAGTTTCCCCTAAAAAAATAAACAAATATGAAAGACAACAGCATAAAGAAAGTACTGATCCTCGGCTCTGGAGCATTAAAGATTGGCGAGGCTGGCGAATTTGACTATTCCGGCTCGCAGGCACTCAAAGCGTTGCGTGAAGAGGGTGTTGAGACTGTGCTTATAAACCCGAACATCGCCACCGTGCAGACAAGCGAGGGCGTGGCAGACCACATTTATTTTCTGCCTGTTCAGCCGCATTTCGTAGAGAAGGTCATACAGAAAGAGAAACCCGACAGCATTCTGCTGTCGTTTGGCGGACAAACCGCTCTCAACTGCGGTGTTGAGCTTTACAAAACTGGTGTTCTTGAGAAATACGGAGTTAAAGTTCTCGGCACGCCGGTTCAGGCGATAATGGACACCGAGGACCGCGAGCTCTTCGTTGAGAAACTTAACGAGATAAACGTAAAAACCATAAAAAGCGAGGCTTGCGAGACAATAGAGCAGGCCCGTAAGGCTGCCGCTCAGCTTGGCTACCCCGTCATTCTCCGTGCCGCCTACGCTCTTGGCGGACTTGGCAGCGGTTTCTGCGACAATGAGGACGAGCTTAACAAACTTGCCGAGAAAGCATTCTCGTTCTCGCCCCAGGTTCTTGTCGAGAAAAGTCTAAAAGGATGGAAAGAAATTGAGTATGAGGTTGTCCGCGACCGCTACGACAACTGCATCACCGTCTGCAACATGGAGAATTTCGACCCACTCGGCATCCATACCGGCGAGAGTATCGTGATAGCACCGTCGCAGACACTGACTAATAGCGAATACCACAAACTGCGCGCTTTGGCGATAAAAATTATCCGTCACATAGGCATTGTCGGCGAGTGTAATGTTCAGTATGCGTTTGACCCGAAAAGCGAGGACTACAGGGTCATTGAGGTAAACGCGCGTCTGTCGCGCTCATCGGCTCTTGCATCAAAGGCTACCGGTTATCCGCTTGCTTTCGTTGCCGCCAAGCTCGGTATGGGCTATGGGCTGTTTGAGCTGAAAAACTCAGTAACCCGCACCACAAGCGCATTTTTTGAGCCTGCTCTCGACTACGTGGTCTGCAAAATTCCACGTTGGGACCTTTCAAAATTCCGCGGCGTAGACAAGGAGCTTGGCTCAAGCATGAAGTCTGTCGGCGAGGTTATGGCTATAGGCCGCAATTTCGAGGAGGCACTGCAGAAAGGTCTCAGAATGATAGGCCAGGGCATGCACGGATTTGTAGAGAACAAGGAGCTGGAAATTCCCGACATCGACGCCGCTCTGCGTGAGCCTACCGACAAGCGTGTGTTCGTAATCTCGAAAGCCATGCACCGCAACTACACCATAGACCAAATCCACGAGCTGACAAAGATAGACAAATGGTTCCTTCAGAAACTCAAACATATCATTGACATAGATGAGGAACTGAAAAGCTGCACCAGTATCAATGTGCTCGGACATGATTTGCTGCGCACGGCCAAAATTTACGGATTTACAGATTTCCAAATAGCGCGCGCCGTTGGTCTGGAGAAAGAGTTTGGAAACATGCACAAAGCCGCTCTCGTGGTGCGCAACATGAGAAAGAGTCTCGGCATTCTTCCTGTCGTTAAGCAGATAGACACTCTGGCTGCCGAATATCCGGCACAGACAAACTATCTCTACGTGACATACGCCGGAACAGACAGCGACATAACCTTCACCGATGACAAAAAATCTGTGATTGTGCTTGGCTCGGGAGCCTACCGCATAGGCTCAAGCGTTGAGTTCGACTGGTGCGGTGTCCAAGCTCTCCATACCATCCGCAACCACGGTTACCGCTCCATTATGATTAACTATAATCCGGAGACAGTATCGACAGACTACGACATGTGCGACCGTCTGTATTTCGACGAGTTGACTTTCGAGCGTGTAATGGACATCATCGACATGGAACGCCCACACGGGGTCATCGTATCCACAGGCGGACAAATTCCTAACAACCTCGCTATATGGCTCGATGCCGAGCGTGTGCCAATTCTCGGCACCAAGGCCTGCGATATAGACAATGCCGAGGACCGTGCGAAATTCTCAAGCATGCTGACGGAGAACGGAATAAACCAGCCCGAATGGAGCGCATTGACATCAATGGACGACATAGACAAGTTTGTAGACCGTGTAGGTTTCCCTGTTCTCGTCCGCCCGTCTTATGTCCTGTCGGGTGCCGCAATGAATGTTTGCTCAAACCGCGACGAGCTTGAGAAATTCCTGAAACTTGCGGCAAACGTAAGCGCCGAGCATCCTGTTGTTGTAAGCAAATTCATAGAGCATGCCAAGGAGATTGAGATGGATGCCGTAGCACAGAATGGCGAAATAATGGCATACGCTATCTCTGAGCACATAGAGTTTGCGGGCGTACACTCCGGCGACGCAACCATACAGTTCCCGCCGCAGAAAATCTACGTGGAGACCGTCAGACGCATCAAGCGTGTGAGCCGCCAGATTGCGAAAGCGCTCCACATCAACGGCCCGTTCAACATACAGTTTATGGCACGGCAGAACGACATTCTCGTGATAGAATGCAACCTGCGCGCGTCACGCTCGTTCCCGTTTGTAAGCAAGGTGCTGAAACTAAACCTCATAGACCTTGCCACAAAAATAATGCTCGGCGTACCGGTTGAGAAACCTTCGAAAAATCTTTTCGATCTCGACTACGTAGGCATCAAGGCAAGCCAGTTCTCATTCAACCGTCTGCAGAAGGCTGACCCTGTGCTGGGCGTAGACATGAGCTCTACCGGCGAGGTTGGTTGTCTGGGCGACGACACCAGTCAGGCATTGCTCAAGAGCATGCTCTCCGTAGGTCACCGCATACCAGAGCACAGCGTGCTGCTGTCTACCGGCACAGCCAAGCAGAAGGCTGCCATGCTCGATGCCGCAAGAATGCTGGCAGAACACGGATATGAAATCTATGCAACCGATGGCACCTCACGTTTCCTGACGGAAAACGGAATACAAAACACTCTAGTCTAATGGCCAAGCGACGAGGGCAAAAAACCGCAGGCTCTCGATTTGCTGCACGAACACAAGATAGACATGGTTGTCAACGTGCCGAAAAACCTTACGGTGCATGAGCTTTCAAACGGATATAAAATCCGCCGCGCAGCCATCGACCTCAATGTGCCGCTGATAACAAACAGCCGTTTGGCATCGGCTTTCATCAATGCCTTCTGCACAATCGACATAAACGACATAGACATCAAGGCGTGGGATGAATATTGATTTATAAGGTTGTAAGGTTATAAATATACACAAAACCGCATATATACAAACATGCCACCTGACTCATAAAAAAAAGACATGCGGCTGCGTTGGCGATAAGATTATTAATCTTACGGCCATAAGATTATTAATCTTACTGCCTCAAGATTAATAATCTTACTCAGAACGCATATATAAGCGCCCTGCGACGCAACTGCAAGAGTTAACGGACACATACATTTTTTATGCAAAAACGAGATTGATGACATATTGCCCTCAATCTCGTTTTCCCGTTATAAATAATATAAAGGGCTGTTATACGCCCTCGTCCTCCTCCTCAACATCTTCATTCTCGGCCGTATCGAGCATGGTGTCTCTCGATATAGAGATGCTTCCGAGACGATGAATCTTCAAGACCATAGGAATATAGTCGTCGCTCGACTTGTCGGGCGAGCCTACGCTGGCAGCAAAGTAAAGATAGTCGTCATCTGATTTTACGTAAACAATACCCAACAAAGCCCCGTTCTTTCGGAATTTGTCGTCGAGGCAGCTGTTGAAATCTTTCTTGGTGAAGGTATGCTGATAGAATACAGAACCGTCGGCACGGACAATGCGGAGTTTGATGGTATTGTCGTAGTATTTGTCGGCTCCCTCGCTGACCATCGGCAGCGAGTCGCCTGCGGCAAGCCTCGTCTCCAAGGTATATGTGTTGCCCATCCAGCCAAGACGCATGGTCTGCTCGTAGTCGCCCATTTTCTGTGGTGACTTTGGTGCCTCCACCTTAGGCTTACGGGTTATTATGATGTTGCTTTTTTTCTCCTCCTTACATCCGTAGAGGGCAGAAAGCGTGACTGAAAGCAGTGCTAAAAGAATTGTTTTTCTCATTGTCGGCATTTTTTATATTTTCATTGCCACAAATATTTTCCGAGATAATGTGGCGACAAGACTGCAAAGTTAATAATAAAAAGAGAAAACAACAAAAAAAGCACCCCCTAAATCACATAGAAGATGCCTTGTGTGTGTGTTTGTGTGAAAAAAAGAATAGTCTAATCTTCATTTATCGTCGGAAAATTCTGGTGTTGCCTTGGCATTTGGTGTCTGCCATTACGGTTCTGCATTCTCTTTTTCTGCAATTCGCCGTACTTGGCCATCTGCTCCTCAGTAAGGAAATTCTTAAGCCTTTTATTGTATTCCTCAGCATTTGACCTCATGGTAGCCGCCAGCTCACGTCTTGCCTTCACCGCCGTGCTGTCTTTAGCTCTCATCTGCTGCTGGCTGACAGGTTTGCGCATGGCAGGCATCTTATCGGCAAACTCAGTGTTAAGGGCAAGCAGCGAGTCTTTCTGTGCTTCGCTGAGGCCCAACGCCTTAGCCATTCTGTCGGTGCGCATTTTCACCATCTCTGTTTTATTGAACGCACGTTGCCTTGGTCCGTTTTCTCTATGGTTCTGTGCAAAGACTGATACGACGGCAAACAGACACACAACTAATAATAATGGTACTTTTTTCATTGTTTCAATTTTTAAGTAATATGCAAAAAATAGCTTACGCAATAATTGTGTACTATGCGCCCTGAAAGGGCAACAAGCACATAGCCCAGGGCATCGCCCTGGGTAATGG
>CABSIA010000180.1 GCA_902477645.1 uncultured Prevotella sp.
AGCATTGCAATAACGGCAAACGCCACAACGGCAATAATGAACACAGGCAACGACTTCATCCAAACATCTACACCATAAAAGGCATAACTGTCCATGCGCCCGGCAAAATACGCGAGAATATTGTTTCCCCAACGGTATATGGGTGCCATGAGATTGCCGGCTATACGGCCATACGAGCTATAAGGAGCTATCAAGGCCGCCAAAGATGTGAGGCCGGCAACAAGGCTGACAAGGAAAAAAGCCAAAAATCCATAGCGCAGCCAACGCTTCTCGCCTGAATACGAATATTTATAGCGCTTTTTCTTTCCCCGTCTGCCAAACCACGCTATGATATCCTGCATTATTCCCAACGGACAAATCACAGAGCAATATACTCTGCCTATCAGCAAGGTTACGGCTACGAGCAATGCCACCACAACTACATTGAGAGCAAGCACGGCCGGAAGAAACTGCAAACTGGCCGTCCACGATAAGTACTTGTGAGCCAAGCCTGTAAAGTCAAGAAATAAAAATGTTACTGCCACAAAGAAGAATGCAGCGAGAGCTATTCTAATTTTTCTTAGCATATTTAATCTATACTGACGAGTGACTGTTTTTATTAATCTGTTAATATATAATAAGTAATAAGGTATAATGATTTACCTCAAATAGCACAAACGGGGGCGATAAGAACAAGTTCTTAAATTGCCGAGTGCAGCTTATCTTCTGCAAAGATAACGCAAACGAGCGCAATAAGAACAGGTTCTTAAATTGCCGAGTGCAGCTTATCTTCTGCAAAGATAAAATAAAAAAAGCGACAAACCAAACAAATACCATAAAAATATAATCGCCACACAAGCTATACACTCTGCACCGATTTAGATAAAAGAGCATATTTCAGCGGAATACTTTTTCATTACAATATTCCGCTGAAATATGCTCTTTACAGAACAGTGCCCCCAAAGGCGACAATGCCCACTGGCTGCCGCTTTTTGAGCTTGTATAAAAGGCGTTTATCACCTCTACAGTTATTGCCCAAATATCACTCATCTGGATTTTTCAATCTCCCGGCATCCTGCTTTATTGCCTCTTTCTCTTGCCTACGCGTGAGATATTCTCTGAATGTAGTTCTGCTTTTCAGATTTTCAAACTCGCCGCCCGGGTGCCAGTTCACCCTCACAGCCTTGATGTGTCTTTCGGGATCGAAGTCTTTCATGGTGCCGGCACCCTCACAGTCGAGCGTGGGATAGAATTTTCCCATCTCTCCAAGCTCTATTTTGTAGCCTTCAGCCATTTTCTCTGCCATGGCCTCGGCAATGTTTGAGACTACAGCTTTATAGTCGCCACGTCCGTAGACAGAGCCATGAAGGATAATAAAGTCGATAAGCTCGTCGAATGACATAATACTTTCGTATTGTGCGCTGGCGTATACTTTTTGACCGCGCTCAGGATAGCGTGGGTTACCACGCTTAACAAGGGTGTATTTCATATTTCTATTATAAAAATGAGTATTCGTAAAAGTTATTTCTTGCAAAGATAATAAATAAAAAGTCAAAATGCAAATAAATGCGAAGATAAATTCATCTGGTCGCGCAGAAAGATGCTTATATATGCGTATACAAACAGATTATTAATCTGTTGGCGATAAGATTAATAATCTGTTGCCCGTAAGATTAATAATCTGTTTGCCAACACAAGCGGATGCGTTTTTAAACGCAAACGGCTCTTCTCGCCGCCGCAGCAAGAAAAGCCGTTTGTTTTGTCAATAATATTCCGAGACGTTGGCTGCATAAGGTCGAAAACCCGCTTCTACGTTTTCCCCGACGGCACATATCTATATGGCTACAACGGCAACGAGACTATCTACGGAGAATTTTATATAATAGAAAATGGCGTGATGAGGAAGGTTGCCAACGACGGACAGAAAATGGGGTTGCCGTTTGTGTGAAATATTGCTCAGGCGGATTTGTTATACGCCTGGACAGAAAATCACAGCAACCTCAATGTCAACACAAGAGGCAGATGGTCGCTGTAACCGTTCTTCCAAACTGGTCCAAGATAGTTGCGGCGAGGCTTTTTGCCTCCATATTTCTCATCGTCCTCAAGCAGGAAACCGGCATCGTTGATGTGGCAGTCTCTGATGTTTCCGATAATGTTTTGGCTTACAACAAAATGGTCGAGGCTCCCCCACTCGCCTTGGTAGCGGTATGTTCCCTTTGCGCCATTTCTGCCTTTGCAGCCTGCGGAGGCATTCACAAGCCCGCAGGTCTCATAATAGCGCAACGAGCTGCCGTCGGCATAGTCGTTGAAGTCGCCTGTAACAATAATTTGCGCATCTGCATCCTCCCGCCGTATCTCCTCTATTTTTCCGATAACTTTCTCAGCTACAAGCATGCGGAAACGTTGCGTGTCAGCCTCACCCGACGCACGGCTCGGGGCGTGAACAACAAAAATATCAAGATATGTGCCGTCGGCTATCATGCCACGCACATAGAGTATATCACGGGTTGGCCTGACACCATCGGGCATTGGCACAGAGATTGACGAGTGAGAAACCGGACGAAAAGAAAGCGGAGAATAAACCAACGCCACATCTATGCCACGCACGTCGGGCGACGAGGTCATTATGTATTCGTATCGGGCGTTGCGCAACAGGGAACGTTTCGTAAGGTCACGCATCACAGTGTCGTTCTCAACCTCGGTAAGCGCAATAATATCCGGTATGACGGGATTTAACGAATCACTTCCACACGACAAAATAGCCTGACTAAGATGATTTAGCTTTTTCCAATATCTGGAAGGTGTCCACCGGTGTGAGCCTTCGGGCAGAAATTCCAGATCCTGTTTGAGGCTGTCGTGCTGACAATCGAACAGGTTTTCGCAATTCAGCTCTACAAATGTGAGAAACGAGGCAAGGAGAAGGGATATCATAAAAACAAATCATATCAGTTTCGGACAAATGCCGTTAAGCTCGCATTCTGCGCATCGCGGTTTCTGACTTTTACACACATATCTGCCATGCAGCAAAAGCCAATGGTGGGCACGTGCCGCGTCTTCAGCCGGTATGTTCTTCATAAGTCTCTGCTCTACCTTCTGGGGTGTGTTGTCGGTTTTTGACACAAGCCCGAGCCTATGGCTTACTCTGTAGACATGGGTATCTACAGCCATGGCAGGCCGTTCAAACCATACGGCAAGCATAACGTTTGCCGTCTTGCGCCCTACCCCAGGCAATTTTGTGAGCTGCTCCATGGTATCGGGAACGGCTCCGCCAAAGTCGGCAACGAGCATACGTGCCATCTCTACAAGATGACGCGCCTTGCTGTTGGGATAGCTTACGCTCTTGACGTATTCAAGCACCTCGCCTGCTTCCGCCAGAGCCATATCCTTAGCCTCGGGATAACGGGCAAAGAGAGCTGGCGTAACCTGATTTACCCTATTGTCGGTGCATTGTGCGCTAAGCATTGTGGCGCACAGCAGCTGAAAGGCATTGCCGAAATTTAGCTCTGTTGTTACTACCGGCATTTTCTTGCGGAAATGGTCCAGTATGTAGGTATATCTCTCAGTGCGGTTCATTGGTTTTTATATCGATATTCATGAAACCTGTAGGGCCGCTATGTATAGCGGCCGCAAGCAAAAATGCCCGCTAAAACAACTGATTGTTTTATTCCTTGCGGCCGCTATACATAGCGACCCTACAAATTTCCTACTTTATTATCAAAACGCCCCCTGCCAAAACAGGAGGGGGCGTTTTATGGTTTATACCTCGTCAGGAGTTATGAGTTTGTAGCCACGGCCATGGATATTGATAATCTCAATCTGGTCGTCCTCCTTAAGATGCTTACGCAGTTTTGTGATGTAGACATCCATTGAGCGGGCGTTGAAATAGTTGTCGTCGATCCAAATTGTCTTCAGAGCATAGTCACGCTGCAATATCTCGTTTGAGTGTGCGCAGAGCAATGCGAGCAGCTCGTTTTCTTTTGTGGTGAGCTTTGTCTGCTTCTCTCCAATGGTGAGCAACTGCTTTTGTGTGTCGAATGTGAAACGGCCTATGCGGTAAACAGTGTTCTCACGGGTCTTCTTGCCCTTAACTCTTCGGAGAATGGCCTCTATACGCATTACAAGCTCTTCCATAGAGAATGGCTTTGTGATGTAGTCGTCGGCACCAATCTTGAAACCTTCCAAGATGTCTTCCTTCAAGGTCTTTGCGGTAAGGAAAATTATAGGCATCTCGCTGTTCTGCTGGCGGATTTCCTGAGCAAGCGCAAATCCGTCTTTCTTTGGCATCATAACGTCGAGAACGCAGATATCGAACTTTGCCTTCTGAAATTCCCTGTAACCAACTTCTCCATCGGGGCAGAGCAGTGCCTCGAAGCCTTTTGCCTGCAAATATTCACGGAGCAACATGCCGAGGTTCTCATCATCCTCGCACAACAAGATTTTCAAATTCTCTTCCATAGTCGTATTGTTTTAAATGTTTGTATATATCGTTTAATTGAACTTTGTAGGGACGCTATGTATAGCGGCCGCAAGGAAACATTCCAAGGAACATGGACTGAGTGAGTTTTTTTGCTTGCGGCCGCTATACATAGCGGCCCTACAGCCTAATCATCAATCCTTTATCACAGGCAGCTTTATGGTGAATGTTGTGCCTTTTCCAAACTCGCTCTCCACCTTTATCTCGCCGTCGTGCAGGTCTACAACCTTATGCACGTATGCAAGTCCGAGTCCGAAGCCTTTGGCATCGTGGACGTTTCCGGTGTGTACCCTGTAGAACTTCTCAAATATCTTTTTCAGGTTCTCTTTCTTTAT
>CABSIA010000181.1 GCA_902477645.1 uncultured Prevotella sp.
AATAGAAGACTCCAAGCAACTTTCTTTGTTCTAATCTTATCCCGAACTGGCGTATGAAATTGTGGTGAAACATGTTAAAACCACCTACAAAAAATTAAGCTTGCTTCATGTGCCAATGAAGCCTGCTTCATTGGCACATGAAGCAAGCTTCGATAAAAATGGCAATTGGAAGCACATGTACCGTACTTTATTTTCTGCCAAATTCGGAAGGCAAGACTCCAAAATCCTTCTTGAAGCAAGACGAGAAATACTTTGGGTCATTATAGCCCACGGCAAATGCCACGTCGGCTATTCGAGCCTGCGGGTTGGAGGATATAAGTTCTGCCGCATAGCGCATGCGGATATTCCTCACAAACACCGATGGTCCTAAGTTGGTTGCAGTATGTAGTTTCTTATAGAGCGTGGACTTGGATATGTTCATGGCTTCGGCAAAGGCGTCAAGGCCGAAATCTGCATCGGCAAGATGCTTTTGCACACATTTCACGCACATGGTTACAAATTCCTCGTCATCGGGACTGAGGTTGACATCCTTTAGGGCACTAAAGAACTTGGCATTGAGCTCTTGCTGTGCCTTTTTTCTGCTGAACAGCAAGTTTTCGACCCTCGCCAAGAGTACGGAAGTATTGAAAGGCTTGGTGATATAGGCATCGGCACCTGCCCGATAAGCCTCGGCACGATCTTCGTCATAGCGCTTGGCGGTAAGCATAATAACAGGAAGCGTATTTGTTGCAGGATTGGAGTGTATTGCACGAGTAAGTTCCACACCATCCATTATTGGCATCATCATGTCTGTAACAACGATATCTATATTGTTATCATTGGAAAGAACATTAAATGCCTCCTGTCCATTGTAAGCCTTCAGTACATTATATTTCTGTGAGAAGAGCTTTGCTAACATAGAAAGAAGCTCTTCGTTGTCCTCGACAACAAGAACTGTATAATCGAATTTTGCATCAGAAGCATTTTTATCATCCGACTCATCCACCGACGAATTGGCGTATAATTGCAACTGGGCAGAAGACGAGTCCTCGATTTCATTGGCAGAAAAGGCTTCCTTTGATATAGGTAAGGTTACGGTGAACATGGTTCCATCGCCCAACTTGCTATCTACGGAGATTGAGCCATGGTGAAGCTCCACCAAGTCTTTGGTGAGCGAGAGCCCAATACCTGTACCATAGGTGCGGAACTTGCGGTGCTCACCCTCATAGAAGCGAGTGAACAATCGAGAAAGTTTCTCTTCCGATATGCCAGCCCCATTGTCCTTGACGGTTATTATGGCAGTCTTGCCATCAGGACATGAAAGGGTAACCTGTATGAATCCCAACGAGGAGTTATACTTTATGGCATTGGAAACCAAGTTGTATATTATCTTGTCGAGCTTGTCGGAATCGAAATACCCTTCGATTTCATTGGGATTGCAGACGAAAGACAAGTGCAACTGCTTCTTGTTTGTCAACGGGCGAAGACTCTCTATCTCCTTTCGAAGAAAATCTGACATGGAGGCATAGGAAACCAAGAGGTGAAGATTGCCCGTCTCCGACTTGCGGAACTCCAATATCTGCTGCAACATACGCATCAGCCTGTTTACGTTGCCATCGATAATATTGAAGGCCTCGGCATTGGCAGAGTCTGTGCTGGATAGATTGCTCACTGTGGCGGATATGACTGTAAGAGGAGTCATAAGGTCATGGGTGATATTGGTAAAGAATTGAAGCTTCTTGTGGTTGAGGGTCTCTATATTTTGCTTCTCAAGCTTTGCAAGCTGAACCTCTCTGCGGCTAAGCTCCTTATTCTTGAAATAGCGGTAAACAAAATAGGCAAAGGCAAGCATAGCAAAAGCATAGGATAGCCACGCATACCATTTAAGATACCATGGATTAAGGATATTGATTACGAACTTTGTCTCCTTGCCCCAATTTCCATTCTCGTCGGTAGCCTTTATATGAAATACATAACGCCCTGGCTGCAGATTGTTATAGCTGACAAAATTGGCGTCTGCATCGGTAAATTTCCATTCCTTGTCATAGTCGTCAAGCTTGTATGAGAAGCGTACGCCATCAAGATTATCAAAATTGAGTGTCGAAAACTCCAACGCAACATCTCTTTGGTCAGAATTTAATGTTATACTCTTCGTATAAGGTGGCAGGTTGACAGATGCGGAGTCTGAGAAATCGGTAAAATCGAGTGATTTGCCAAACAACTTGATGTCAGTGATATAAACGCTTGAAGATTTAGATTTAGCTTTGGCTTCCACATCGGTATCATTAAAAGTAACAATACCATTATAGCCACCAAAACACACCATTCCATCTGGAGTAATGGAGGAAATACCCTCTACAAAGGCATCCATCCCCATGAGATCATGACGCGAGAGCATACGTATTTTCAGAAGATTGCCTTTCGCATCGAGACGAAGTATGGCAAGGGTGTTGCGCATAGACGCAACAATATCGCCATCTGGCGACACCTCTACACTATAAACACGTTCTAAAGGAAGCCCATATTTTTGGTTTGCGCTGACAAAGCCGTCCTTGTCGGCATCATATACTAAAAGTCCGGCAACTCTACTGCAAGCCCATACCCTTCCTGCATGGTCAACTACAACTTTCTTTACGCCGCCTAATTTCAGCTTGCTGCCATATATCACATCATATTGTCTCAAATTTTGCGACGACACATGTCTCAGATTGCCTTTCAGTTGAAGAATGCCTTGGTCATGAGTACCTAACCATAGGCAACCTTTGCTTTTTGCCATTGACAAAATACGGGTATTCGCCAACTGGCCAAGTTTGTTCTCATCTAAATGAATTCCATCACCATTGGGATAGCGGACACATACCCCGCGATAAGTGCCCATAAGCCATGTGCCATTGTGGTCTACCAACATTGAATACACACAATTGTCTGTAAGCCATGGAGAATTGTCTTTATTTATCCGAGAAACAATGGAGCCATCCCGGTATAGCAGCACCCCCTCACGCTCGGTGAGTACCGCATGACAGCCATCGGGTAAGACAGAGAAGCCATTAACCACGGTAGATAAAGGAATATGGCGAAATTCCGACGGCACAGCCATATCAACATCCAAAAAGCCCATGGAATGAAGCCCGACCAAAAGCCTCGATTTGGGCATAAACGATATTGCTGTAAGATAGTCGTGATATAAGAACCCGTCTGGCAAAAACCATCTAAACTTATTTGCAGGTATCTTTGTTGTGCACACAATTCCACGATGAGTCGCACTAAACCAAAGGCGGCCTGTATTTTCGCAAAAGAAAGAGCCGGCTCCCTGACCAAAATAGTTTAGCCCAGGCTCCATATCTGACGGTATGGAGCAAATAACATCTTTGCCAAAGCTCGTGTCTATATACGATAATCCATTAGGCATTCCTATCCAAACAAAATTAGTAACAGAGTCAAACGATATATTCCACACTATATTGGAAGTAAGCCCACCATGAGTATTATCGACAGTAAAGTTTGAAAACTGCAGAGGGACAGAGGTTGCGTAAGGGTTGGAAATCTTATACAAGCCACATCCCCAGGTGCCAACCCACAGCTCACCCGAGGCTGTCTCGTAGATAGCCTGGGCTGAGTGACGCGGATTGAACGGCGGAAGCTCGTACCACGTTCCATTAGCAGGCGTATACCGATATATTCCACGATCCCATGTACCTATCCACAATACGCCATTGCGTCCCTCATACAAGCACGTTATGGAAGAATGGGGAACCTTGGAATTGTGGAGTTGGTCGCAATACATGACAAACCTATCGGCAGCCTTATCATAATGGTACAGACCACCCTCCGTACCTACCCACAAGTCGTTGTCGGATGTTATAAGAAGCCTATTCACGATGTCGCTATTGTCAAAGTCTGCAAAATGATAAGCACGAGTAAACCCCGTACGTAAATCCATACGATTAAGCCCCTTTTTGGTTCCTATCCACAAAGATGCGCCGTCATCAGCAAGACAAGAAACGCTCTCTGACGAAAGCAAATCTGGCGTTTGTTGAGTATTAAGATAACTCTTCACATGATAACCATCATAACGATATAGCCCATTGCCTGTACCAAGCCACATAAAGCCCAACTTGTCCTGATGCATACAGCGCACTTCGTCGACAGGCAACTGGTCTATGGCACTGAACTTGCGGAATACGAAAGATGATCCTGCATCGGCCATACAGAATTGTGCGAGGAGTATAATACAATACAATATTGCCGTCCTTATTGAATATTGTTTCATTGTTGTCAGTTTTAGTTTCAAAAAAAGATTCCGTATTGGAACACAATGCAAAGATAGTAAAAAAGACACAATTTTTAAACTTCTAAAGTTTAGAAATCCGTATCTTTACATATATTTTATAATATTTCCATATTATACGACATAAATTATTGTTTTTTCCACATCCCCTAATTTGATTAGTCGATAACTTTGCACCATGCGACGCAACAAATAATTCTGGCATTGTGAAATAATCAATCATTAACAATTTAATAAATACAATCTAAGCATGGACATTAAAAAATTAGTATTTGTGGCAGCAATCATGTTTTCTCCACAAGCTTTTTCTCAAACAGAGTCTGACAGGCAAAACATATCCTGGGTTGACACATCGCTTTCTGACGCAGAGAAATTCGTGTTGAAAGTCGACGGCAAACCTTACTACATGACAAGTGTGCAGTTTCGCGCAGACAAGTTGAAACGAATGGAGGGGTGGAATAACGAGCAAATATACAATTTGTTTCAGCAACTTGTAGCAGACAACGGATGCGCGT
>CABSIA010000182.1 GCA_902477645.1 uncultured Prevotella sp.
AATGCCGCCGCCGTTGAGAACAGCGACTGGGTAGAGCTTCGACAAGGCGAGCAGCAGTTTGTAGGCTACGACTATACAGAATACGAGTGCCACATTTTGCGCTACCGCAAGGTCACACAGAAGAAGAACACCTTCTTCGAGCTTGTTCTCGACAACACGCCTTTCTATGGCGAAATGGGCGGACAGGTTGGCGACTGCGGTGTTCTGGTAAGCGAGAGCGAGACGGTGAACATCACCGACACCAAGCGTGAGAACAACCAGAGCATACACATCGTAAAGGCATTGCCTAAGCAGCTCGACGCCGACTTCATGGCATGCGTTGACACCGACAAGCGCAATGCGAGCGCAGCCAACCACACAGCGACTCACTTGCTCGACTATGCGCTGAAGCAGGTATTGGGCGACCACGTCGAGCAGAAGGGCTCATACGTAAGTGCCGACACACTGCGCTTCGACTTCTCTCATTTCCAGAAAGTTACAGACGAGGAGCTTCGTCAGGTTGAGCGTATGGTGAACGACATGATACGTCAGGACATACCTCTTGACGAGCACCGTGACACTCCGCTTGAGGAAGCCAAGAAACTTGGAGCAATAGCCCTGTTTGGCGAGAAATATGGCGACAATGTCCGTGTCGTAAGGTTCGGCCCGAGCTGCGAGTTCTGCGGCGGTATACACGCACAGTCAACAGGCCGCATCGGTATGTTCAAGATTATCTCCGAGAGCAGCGTCGCCGCAGGCATCCGACGCATAGAGGCCAAGACTGGCGAGCAGTGCGAGGAGCTTATGTACATGCTTGAGGACAGCATGAAGGGCATCCGTGCGCTGTTCAACAATGCCAAAGACCTGCGCGGCGTTATCGAGAAATACATCGAGGAACATGCCGCCATGAAGAAGAGCATTGAGCAGTTCCAGGCTCAGGTTGTGGAACGTGCCAAGGACAGCCTCATCGAAAAGGCCCGCACCATAAACGGCGTCACTGTAATCACAGCTGTGCTCCCCCTGTCGGCTCAGGGTGCCAAAGACCTTGTATTCAAGATACGCCAGGCCGTAGACACAAGCCTGCTCTGTGTGATTGGCAGCGTTGAGGGCGGCAAGCCCATGCTCAGCGTAATGCTCAGCGACGACATGGTCAGCGACCACGGACTTAATGCCGGCCAGCTCGTCCGCGAGGCCGCCAAGCTCATCCAGGGCGGTGGCGGCGGCCAGCCACACTATGCGACAGCAGGCGGCAAGAATGCCGACGGACTGAGCGCAGCAGTCGACAAGGTTGTGGAGCTTGCCAAACTGTAAGATCCGAGATTATAAGAATATAATAACCCGTTGGTGGGATTAAAAAAGAGGTATTTTGGATTGAAGCCAAAAATACCTCTTTTTTAATCAAAATCGGTAATTAGAGTATTCTATTTTCGTGGTGTTCTTCAGTGCACATCTTTTCGATATTTCTTGTTTTTGATAGTCACTAAATACATCACGTTGTAAAAAAAACGTGACGTTTACGTGTGCCAAGCGACCGGGTAATGATGCGGCAGTGGTCAGTTTTGAATCATAAACAGCCAAATAAATGGTATTGCCAAGGTTATGCTGTATCATTCTGCATATATGTTCCGCCAGTTAGAGAAACCTTCCACCTTGACATTATCATCCAACAAGATCTGCAAACGTTGGAAAATTTGCACCCATAATCATAATTTTGCCACAAAGTTACTACTTTTTTGTGTTATTCCACAATTCCACACGGAATTTATTTACGGTCTGCAGAATTAGTATTTGGCCAGGACAATGAGGCAGAAAGATTCTTAGTATTCTGTCAGTGCACGTATGAGTCTTTGTCCTGGCCAAATAATTGAGACTCCAAGAGCGTCATTGATGGCATTATCCGATGCAAAAACAGTCAAACATGCGGTTGGCAAGATAAATTCCATCAAAAGATGTAACGCTCTCATTTTTTATTTGTAACTTTGCCATGTGGAGGGAAGCTTGTTTAGATTGTCTCGCAACGCCAAGTCAAGTGTATTCTCTGACACATGCGAGTCTTTGCAAACAAATGTTGGTCAAAGACTTGAATTTTAATACAAATCTTTAAGCTGTGAATTTAAGGTGGATAAAGAATAACCTCTATGAAAAAGAGAACAAAGATATACAAGGACATTCCGGCAGGCTATCCGCTCTGCCTCCACAACGACTGCACGATAGCAGACACCTGCCTGCGGCAACTGGCCTATCGCCGGCATGCGGAGCTGGGCACATACCTGAAACTCATCAACCCCTCCGTATGCAGCAAGCAGACTGGCTGTCCGCACTACGTGAGCAGCCACCCCGTAAGGTTTGCCAAAGGATTCGTTAATTTCAAGATGCGGATGTATCCCGACCAGTATGACAAGTTCATGACATTGCTCATTTGCCACTTCGGGCGCAACCAATATTTCAAGCGAAGACGGGGTGAGATAGTCCTTCCTCCAGAAGAGCAAGAGGTCATACGGACAGCCCTCGAAAAGGCAGGAGTAACCCAGCCGATGGAGTTTGACGAATACATCGAGGCTATTAACTGGATTCCCCAAAAAGAGTAGGTTAACTTCAAAGGCATTCGCTGCTATAAGACACTCCAGTACAAGCAAGCAAAAACTGCAGTACCTGTTGGCTTACACAAAAAAAGATACTGAAACTACTAAACAACGAAATAAACCATGAAAGCTACAAAACTTATCATTGCCGCCCTGCTGACTGCGACAAGCACTTTTGCACAGCAGTCGTGGACGGCCGACAACGGCAACGGAACGTTCACCAACCCTCTGTTCTACGACGAGTTCTCAGACCCCGACATACTGCGCGTGGGCGATGACTATTACCTGGCAGGAACCACCATGCACACTGTACCGGGAATAAACATCCTGCACTCCAAAGACCTCGTAAACTGGGAGCAAGTCGCATATTGCTTCGACCGCTTCGACTTCGACGACCCCGCATTCTCGCTCACCCAAGGCAAGGAGATTTACGGACAGGGCGTGTGGGCACCGTGCATACGCTACTCGGGCGGAAAATTCTACGTGTTCACAAACATAAACGGAAAGGGACTGCAGGCATACATCGCCGACAACATTAAGGGGCCATGGAAACATGTCAGGGTGAAGGGCGACATCTACGACCTGTCGGTGCTCTTCGACGACGACGGCAAGATATACGCCTTTCACAAATATGGCAGCGTCCACTGCTGCGAGCTGAAGCCCGACCTCAGCGAGCCGGTGCCAGGCACCGACAGGGTGATAATTCCTGAGGGAAACGGAGTTGGCGAAGGACACCACGCATACAAGATAAACGGCATGTACTATCTCATTTCGACCGACTACAAGCCGAACGGACGCACACTCTGCTCACGCTCAAAAAGCGTATGGGGACCATACGAGACCGTAACCATAACGGCCGATGAGACATACGGATACCACGCGGCTCCGATGACTCAGGTGCGTGGCCGGATAGTTGACGACGGAACGCCTATTGCAATCTCCAAGCCTGACCCCAATGCCACGGCATGCGCCAACGCACACCAGGGCGGCATCGTGTCGACTCCCGACGGACAATGGTGGGCTTTGCTCATGCAGGATTTCCACTCCTTGGGAAGAACCGTAGACCTGATGCCGATAACATGGAAAGACGGATGGCCATACATCGGACTGGAGGGAAACCTCGGACGCGCCCCGCGCACATGGACAAAGCCGTCGACAGGTGCCGAAGACACCAAACCGCATCCAACTTACGAGCGCAACGACGATTTCAACTCTGGAAAACTACAGCGGATATGGCAGTGGAACCACAACCCCGATGACAGGATGTGGAGCCTGAAAGGTGGAAAACTCAGACTGAAGGCCATGCCCGCCAAACAACTGCTGTGGGCACGAAACACGCTGACACAACGGGCTATAGGACCCGTGTCGCAGACCATCGTGGAACTCGACTTCAACCAACTTAAGGACGGCGACGTGGCCGGACTTGGAAACATAAACTTGCCATGCTCATGGCTCGGAATTGTGAAAGAAGGAAAAAACATAAAACTCAGACGCTTTGAGCAATACGGAAACGACACACTCGACATAAGCATCACCCCGACTGGCAACCGCATCTGGCTGATGCTCGACGGCGACTACGACAACGACCAGGCACAATACAAATACTCGCTCAACGGCACCGACTTCACACCCGCCGGCAACGCAATGACCCTAAGCTACCAGCTCATCACGTTCCAAGGCTCGCGCCCAAGCCTCTTCGCATTCAACAGCAAGGGCAAGCAGGGCGGCACTGCCATCTTCGACAACTTCAGGGTCATAGAGCCGCTTGCCGACCGCTCAAAGAACATACCGTACGGGAAGAAAATACGCATCGTCAACCTCGCCACCGGGCTGCCCGCCGAGGCCACGCCCCACGGAGTGCTCTACGACACTCAGAAAAACAACAACCGCCCGACCACTCACTTCACGCTAATTGACAAAGGCGAGGGAAAAGTAATTGTAAAATGTGAGGACGGGCGCTACATAATGGCATCGGGAATAGGAATGCCAGGCGACGTGAGGATGACCGCCGACGAAAATCAGGCTGAGGTATTCATGTATCAGGACTATCTGAACCATGAGTTCATGCTCTTGTCAATGACACGGCACACTTATCTCTGCAAAAGTCCGACCACAGGCAGCCCCTACTCCATCGACTGCAAGGGTCCCGACCCCGCACGCATGAACGGCTCCGTGTTCCGCTGGGAAGTGGTGGAGTAACAGAGTTTGATGTTGTAGGG
>CABSIA010000183.1 GCA_902477645.1 uncultured Prevotella sp.
TTACTTGAAGGAAACGCACCTTCGATCTTCGCCGTAGCCACTGGTCTGGACGGCGAGATAGTCCTTCTGGCGGAACTGCTGATCTTCAGCCTGGCCACAGTTGCCACGTCCCTGACTTTGAAGAACAGAGAAGGTCGTCTCGTCCATGATAACGTCGGACTGAGTTTTTAGCTGATCGGAAATGGCGTCGGACAGGACTTTGCCGGTCTGCATGGCCCAGTCATGAACATTGTCGTTCAACGTGGAATATCCGAGCTGGTCATCCTGTTCGTTGAGAAGAATCTCCTGAACCCTGTTCAACGGCAGGCCCTTGGTGTAAAGCGTGCCGAGCATAATGGCGGTTTATACCCAACCCGCCCGAGATTGTCCGTTACATACGTTAGAAGTTTATGGATGAGGAGAATTCCGCCACCCCCAAATATACCACGGTGCATCACTTCCCACATTAAAGAGCAGATCAAAGATGGACAAGCCGTGAATACATTCATCATGGCTGTGGAGCTGTGGATAAGAAGGGTACCCAGCGTAATCCATCCATTCAAGTTCAATGCCTGCTAGTTTGAAGGCTTCTTCGTCTATATAACTTTTTGCTGCTGGACCAGAAAGATAATATTCGGCGTCTGCCGACTTCAGAAGACTTAAAAGCCTTTCAAGTTTTGTTCCATTTTTAGAGTAGTGTCGACTATTGGTGAACTTAGTGTTTATCCCAAGGAAATCATTAGAGATTGTTTTTATGAGGTACTGGTTCATCTCAGACAAACTATTCCACGTTTTCTCTAAATAAATGTAATCAAGAAATTCCCTGTAGTGATGAAGAAAAGGTGCCTTGGCATAGGACTGAAGAAGCATCTTGTGGTGTTTTCTCTGCCAAGAATGATCTTTTAGCACTACCTCGTCGATAAGAAAACCCATCCCTGCACTAACTGGAACAGTTATCCATTTTGGGCCAACATTGGTCTGAACCCGATTCCTATTTCGCCAGTCATTTTTTGTGTACTGAACGTCATCGTAGATAATAAATTCATCTACTCTGTGGATGATGTCGAAATACCCCTTCCAAGGAATGTAGTTCGACTGGAGAACGGCAATCTTTTTCATATGACTTCGCTGAGACGAGATTTCTCTTTGATAAGTGACGATGATTTTGAGTACAGATCATACTTTGTCACGCGGAGTGAACAGGTGAGAATCGGTATCGATGTATTGGTTAAGGCTCTCGTAGTTGTTGATCAAGCGGCAAAGTCTTTTCCTGCAGACATTACCCTCGTATTTAGACATATAAAAATCGTAATTCATTTCAGCAATGCGCTTACGTTCAGACTTGCTGTCTATCAATCGAAGAACACCTTTAATTAAATCGTCTGTCTTCTCGAACATATACGGATAATCTGGCCTCTGATATTCATGGAAGCTCCAGAGAATATTTTTTCGGTTTATTTTTACGACGGCAGGTACGCGAAGACGCATGAGGTCGACCATTGTGAGGGCAGCAGAGACGGGAAAGCTGTCTAAAAATACATCCGCACAGATAAAAGAGAGCTCATACGTTGTGCTCAGCGGAGACAATACCAAGCGTTCTCGTGCCGAGGAATCAGAGAAAATATTCTCTATCAATTCAGTTTGTTCAGAATTGAAATTCGAGAGAATAATGGCTCGAACATTCTGTCTAGCTTCCATAATCTTCTTGACAGTTTGAAAGAATTCCGAAGAGGCTTGGTTATCAAAGAACTTGTACGCAGCTCCACCTGACATCACGCAAATCTCACCATCTTTGAGGCCTAGCATCCGTTTGCGTTCTGTGATCTGTTCATGAGTAAAAACAGGAAAGTCTTCGAGTTTTTTACTGATCATACCGAAGAGATGTGTCCTTGGGAATTTTCTCTTCTCTCGGGTTATCCATGCTGTGGAAGATAAATTGTGGAGGGAGAGGTCGGCGAAGCTCATCCCAACATTAGGATAATGAGATGCATGTGGATAATACAAAATGCCAATATTAGTCTTTCTTTTTAGAAGAGCAAGAAGCATTGCCCCATAAACATCGTCAGGGTGAATGAATACAAAAATTACTTTAGGAGAGAGTCTGCAAATATCATTATACAAGTTGACAATATCTTGTTTCCAAGTGATAGCATTCGGCTCCGTTCCATAGATCGTAGCACTCTCCGCAATAGCATTAAGGACTGGTTGGCAATTTATTTTAGTCGAAACATACCGGGTAAGGAACAGACTCTGTGCATACTCTCCCTTTAGCAGGTTTATGTACTCCCGAAGGCACTTAGTATGTCCCCCGGAAGTATAAAGCTCTGAAGCCAGAAAAACGACACGGTTTTGACGCACTGCTTTAGACGGTTTGATTGTGCAACTTCTAAGCGACAAAGCTTCTACTCTCTGGTCTATTTCACGCACATCAAAACTTTTGTTCTCTTGAATATCGGTGATTAGCTGAGCTAGTTCAGACTTATGTGCCCAAACAGGCAAGCCGAGCAGACGATAAAAGAGTTTGTTTTTTTTCACGGAAACTTTAAAAATAGTCAGTCCGAAAAGTTTAAAAGAATTTTGTTTCCAGAAGCAAAATGACATTTCTTAACACCAGAAAGATAGCACGGAATCAATGATTTTGTTTTGCTGTTCTCCTGAAAGATCGTAGTACAGAGGCAGACGAACAAGTGTACTGCTGACATTATCTGTCACCATCATATCGCCAGAGCAGGCACCGTAGATCTGTCCAGCAGGAGACGAGTGAAGAGGAATATAGTGGAACACGCTCTGAACACCGTTGTTTCTCATAAACGAAATAAAACGCGAACGTTCATCTATGTCAGTACATCGCAAATAGAACATATGGGCATTATGTTCACAGTGTTTTGGACAGAATGGAAGACGAATGCCGAAATCTAGTAAAGGGAGAAAGGCATCGTAATATCGTCTCCATATCTGTTTTCTTCTGTTATTTATAGAATCGATTTGCCTTAGTTGTGGGTATAGATATGCCGCAATCATATCGCTAGGGAGATAAGAAGAGCCAAGTGCTATCCAAGTGTATTTGTCTACTTGACCTCGCAAGAATCTACTTCTATTTGTTCCTTTTTCTCGAATGATTTCCGCTCGTTCAATATAATCATCATTATTTATAAGGATTGCCCCGCCTTCTCCAGATGCCAAGTTCTTCGTCTCATGGAATGAATAGCATCCTAAATCAGACATAGTGCCAGCAGCGATGCCCTTGTAACGGCTACCTACGGCCTGTGCGGCATCTTCGACAACATACAGGCCGTGACGGGAGGCAATTTCTCGTATGAGGTCCATTTCAGCACAGACACCAGCATAATGCACCACAATGACGGCCCTGGTTCTTGGCGTGATGGCTGCTTCTAGACGGTTTTCGTCAATGTTTAGTGTGTCATCGCGAATGTCAATAAAAACTAGTTTTGCACCTCTCATCGCAAAGGAAGACGCCGTGGTGACGAAAGTATAAGAAGGGCAAATCACCTCATCTCCGGGGTGAATGTCCAACAAAAGAGCAGACATTTCTAAGGCTGCTGTGCACGAGTTTGTCAGCAGAGCTCGTTTGGCAGTTGTATATTCCTCAAGAATAGTATTGCATTTTTTGGTGAATTTACCATCGCCGCAGATATGCTTGGAGTCAATAGCCTCTTTAATGCATTCTAGTTCCGCCCCAAGAAAAGGCGCCTCGTTAAAATTTATCATTACTCGACTCCTCAATAGATTGAGAATTATCAATGGGTCTTAATCGATTACTAAGTTATTGCTGTTAGAGAGTTGCATTTCCTTTTTCATGTCTTCAAACATTTCGTAAAGAAAATACTGAGGTTTGTACCCCAAGACTGTAACAGCATTGGTTATGTCGTAGTGATGATTGCTTATGTGTATTTGCTTTTCTGGGCACCGTACAATTTCAGACTTTTTGCTTGCTGGGTTAAAAACTTTGGCGATGGTGAGAATCTGCTCTTCCAGTGAACTCGATGTGCCGTTTGAAACATTAAAGATGTTGTTTTTTTCTGGACACTTCAGAGAAAGAAGAATCATCTGAGGAAGCTCTTCAAAACCCCATCTCTGAGAGATGGGGTAAGCAGATTTGTTTAAATTAGAGGCTCTTGGCTGGGGTCGAAAAATTGTTGAAAGCTCCTAGGGACGAGAGTCGTTCGATTTTTCTGAATAATGCTGACGTGACTCGATGTTTGCCTATAAATTAGGCAAAATCCCACCTCAAGAGTCAAATCGCCCCCTTGGCTCTCGAGACGAACCACGATGTGCAGTTTAAGAGCTGATCAGCAAGACAGTTCTGGCGGTGCACACCATTTGCGCAAGCGGTAGCAGTTGTATAGTGCAAACAACGTTAGCGCTCGACTGTGATTTTTCGCCAATCCGCGATAACGAACCTTGGCATAGCCATAAATCCTCTTCAGCCAGAGGAAGCTCCACTCAATCGAGCATCGCACCGATGCTTTCGCGTGTTCCAATTGCCTTTTTACGTTCACGCATTCGACGAGCGCTTGACCAAGTTCGCCTCCAAAGTTCTCAC
>CABSIA010000184.1 GCA_902477645.1 uncultured Prevotella sp.
CCGACACTATTCCGCCAGCATATCCCGCACCCTCGCCGCAAGGGAATAGTCCCTGCATCGTCACATGCTGCAGAGTGTCGGGCATGCGGGTTATCCTGACAGGACTTGACGTGCGTGTCTCTACTGCTATCAGCGCAGCCTCGTTTGTCAGGAAGCCATGGCAACGCTTGCCGAAATCACGAAATCCCTGCTGAAGTCTCGATGAGATAAATTTTGGCATCCAGAAGTGAAGAGGACTGGATATCAGCCCTGGCGCATAGCTCGACTTCGGGAGGTCATAGCTAAGACGGCCGCTGACAAAATCGGCCATTCGCTGCGAAGGTGCCGTTTGTCTCATATTTCCTTGCAGCCAGCAGTCATGTTCAAGTTTCTCCTGAAAATCGAGCATGCGCAATGGGCTGTCGCCCTCAATGTCTTCGGTTCTCACCTCAACGACCATTCCCGAGTTGCTCCATTTTGTTCCACGACTTGCCGGACTCATTCCGTTCACAACAATCTGACCGCTGCCCGTAGCCGCAGGAATGACAAAACCGCCTGGACACATGCAGAAAGAGTAAACTCCACGCCCGTCGACCTGAGTCACGAGTGAATATTCGGCTGCCGGAAGATATTTTCCACGGCCTTCTTTACTATGGTATTGTATGCGGTCTATCAGCTCTGCCGGATGCTCAAGACGCACGCCTACGGCTATGCCTTTTGGCTCTACTGCTATGCCGCTGCCTGCCAGATAGCGATAAACATCACGCGCACTGTGCCCGGTAGCCAATATCACAGGTCCACGATAGGTTTCCTCTGCTCCTGTGGCAAGGTTTATGGCCTCAACACCAACAACTTCGCTGCCCGAAGTCAGAAAAGATGTCATTTTTGTAAGAAAACGGACCTCACCGCCACAATTTATTATGGTGTTGCGCATGTTCTCTATAACCGCCGGCAACTTATCGGTGCCTATATGCGGATGGGCGTCGGCAAGAATTGACGCGGATGCTCCATGCTGACAAAACACATTAAGGATTTTATCTACATCTCCACGCTTTTTGCTCCGGGTATAAAGTTTTCCGTCGGAATAGGCGCCGGCCCCACCCTCTCCAAAACAATAGTTGCTCTCCGGGTCAACCTTTTGTGTGCGTGTTATGTTGGCAAGATCCACCTTACGGTCGTGTACGTTCTTGCCACGTTCCAACACCACAGGGCGCAATCCAAGCTCTATAAGGCGAAGGGCGGCAAACAATCCGCCAGGACCCGCACCTACCACAACAGCCCCCGGCTTTCCAGAGACATCTGGATAAACGGTTTTCTGATATTCGTCATCTGTCGGTATCTCGTTGACGTAAGCCCTAACCTTTAGGTTTACAAATATAGTTCTCTGGCGGGCATCAATGCTGCGTTTCAGAATCCTGACGGCGTTTATTGTGCGTAAATCCAAACCTTTGTCATGTGCGACAAACGCCGCTATTGCCTGTTCCGAAGCTGCCTGTTGCGGCAGAAGTCTAAGTTGGTATTCGTAAGTCATATTTTTATTATATTTTTTTTGATTGGCTGTAGGGCCGCTATGAATAGCGGCCGCAATTATTCCATGCCAGCAAAAATGCCTCATTGCTTGCGGCCGCAATTATTCCATGGCAGCAAAAACGCCTCATTGCTTGCGGCCGCTATACATAGCGGCCCTACAGGTTTCTTGTCATTTTAAATATTTAATCATAAAGTCAAGTATCGCCTTCTGGTTGTCTTTGTTGCACTCATGCGGCTGTGGCTCAATGCTTGTCTTTAAGTTTTCAGCCGCACCTGCATCTTCCCATGCCTGGCGCATTATGCCGAATGCGCCCTCTACCCCATCCACAGGGAACAATTTATCCATTGAGCCAGAGATGAGCAGCGTAGGTTTAGGTGCTGCCAGCGATGCAATGTCGGGATAATCAAGATAACGGCGCAGCCCAGGGATGCAGTTTGCAAAACCGCCATTCTCTTTCCGCCCGTACTTCGCTGTAAGCTGTGCAGAGGTTGTCGACATCCAACACACGGCACAAGCCGCCTTAACCTTGTCGCTCAAAGCCGACAGCATCCAAGCTCTGTAGGCACCCATGGAGAGTCCGGCCGCACCTATACGCCCGGCATCCACATACGGCAGTGAGGCAAGAAAATCTGTAGACACAATATCGTCATAGTGCATGTATGCGCAAAGATTTTGCCCGAGCATCATCATGTTGCCTGCAATGATGTCGTACTTTTTTCTGTCCACACCCTCCTTTCGTCCACGCTCGCCCCACAGAGGCGCATCTATGCTGAACACGACAAAGCCATGACTGGCAAGATAGTCGCCAAGATATTGCCCCTCGTACAGCTGCCTCACCCACGCATCGGCATCGGCAACAACATCATCAGCCTCTGCGACAGGAGCAATCATCTTCTCCTTGCCTATGTATAGATGTGCGCCATGGTCGTGCAGAAGATTTATGGCAGGAAAACGCCCTTTGCCGTCCGGAATAAGGATGTAGGCCGTCACACGATACCAACGGCTGAGCTGAAAGGCAACTTTCTGCGCCTTATAGCCATTGCGCTGTTCCTCGGCAACAATCTCCATGTCCCATTTTTCGGCACGGGGAGGCTGAGATCCCATACATTCCGTAACTCTCTGTCTCGCAATGCTCTTCCAAGTATCAAAACCAAGAGAATTGCGACTGTTGCGCCAAGCCAACGGATAGGTAAGCGACTTATGTATGGAGTCGACATACACGGGTATATCCATCTCGTACTCCCAGACGTTGCGTTTCTGTGCCTTAAGAGCAGAGACTGACGTCAGAAAAACCAGCAAAAACAACGCATAATGTCTCATATCTATAAAATCTATGCGCAAAATTACACATTTTCTTTCAAAAAACATTGTATATGATGATATTTATTTGTACTTTTGCGTCCAAGTTTTGTCACGGCCTCTTTGTTTCGGGGGTGGCATTACATTACAAAACATATACAACACAATGAAAGTATTGAAATTTGGAGGAACGTCTGTAGGTTCCGTTAAAAGCATTCTCAGTCTGAAACAGATTGTGGAGAACGAGGCTAAGAAACAGCCTGTAGTAGTAGTGGTTAGCGCACTCGGAGGCATTACCGACAAACTGATAGCGACATCAAAGCTTGCAGAAAACGGTGACGAGAAGTGGAAGTCGGAATTCGACGCCATGGTAGACCGGCACCACAAAATGATAGACACAATAATCACCGACACCAAAGCGCGGGAGAACTTGTTTATAAAAGTCGACGCATTGCTCGACCAGCTCCGCAGCATATATTTCGGTGTTTTCCTTATACACGACCTTAGCGGCAAAACCCTTGATGCCATTGAGAGCTACGGCGAGCGCCTCAGCTCCATTATCGTATCAACACTTATCAAGGGCTCAAAATGGTTCGACTCAAGAGAATTTATAAAAACCATAGACAAAAACGGCAAGCATGTTCTTCATGCCGAACTGACGACAGAGCTTGTATGCCAGACATTCAGCGAGCTGCCGAGAATATCGCTTGTGCCCGGCTTCATTTCCAGCGACTGTCATTCTAAGGAGACCACAAACCTCGGAAGAGGCGGCAGCGACTATACAGCGGCAATCATCGCTGCGGCACTCGATGCCGAGATACTTGAGATTTGGACAGACGTGGACGGCTTTATGACAGCCGACCCGAAAGTGATAAAGACCGCATACACCATAAACGAGCTTAGCTACATTGAGGCCATGGAGCTTTGCAACTTTGGCGCAAAAGTTATTTATCCGCCAACCATTTATCCTGTATGCGTAAAAAACATTCCGATAAGGGTTAAAAACACTTTCAACCCCGACGAGCCTGGCACCATTATAAAAAACAAGATTGAGAACAACCAGAAACCAATTAAGGGTATCTCAAGCATCAGCGGCACAACCCTTATCACGGTTACCGGCCTTTCGATGGTGGGCGTGATTGGTGTCAACCGGCGCATCTTTACAGCCTTGGCAGACAACGGCATAAGCGTGTTCCTCGTATCGCAGGCCTCATCAGAAAACTCTACTTCTATCGGCGTCCGCGACCAAGATGCGGAGAAGGCGGTAAATGTATTAAACAACGAGTTTGCCAAAGAAATACAGACCGGGGCAATGTTCCCCATGCATGCCGAGAGCGGACTTGCCACTATTGCCATCGTAGGCGAGAACATGAAACATACTCCAGGTATTGCCGGAAAACTTTTCGGAACTCTCGGGCGTAGCGGCATCAGCGTCATTGCATGCGCCCAGGGGGCCTCCGAGACTAACATATCATTCGTTATAGACGGCAAATATCTGCGGAAGTCACTTAACGTACTCCACGACTCTTTCTTCCTTTCAGAATATAAGGTGCTGAACCTTTTCGTCTGTGGCGTAGGCACCGTAGGCAGCAAGCTCATAGAGCAGATACGCTCGCAATACGAGGAACTGAAGGAACACTCAAGACTGAAACTGAACGTTGTGGGCATAGCAAGCTCACACAACGCCATATTCGACCGTGAGGGACTCGACCTTGCCC
>CABSIA010000185.1 GCA_902477645.1 uncultured Prevotella sp.
GTATTCTCGCTGCATTTATATTGTATAAGACACTCGGTTATCCCGAACTGGGGTAGAGATGTACTCAGGTGTACTATTTTTGCAACTACCTTGTTACCAGTGTGTTTTGTGCGTTTTTTTCAGGACATAGGTGTACTCGGGTGTACTATTTTTATCGGAAAAATTTTGTAGTCTCAACTGTAAGTGCTACTTTTGCGCAAAACATTTTATGATATGAAACACATTTTTATACTGCTTCTGGCATTGTCGATGATGCCGTCAATTTCGAGAGGTGACTCTTTAGTATCGCAAATGGAAATTTATTTGCACTACGACAATACCATTTCAGACTTGGGAGGAAGACCGAGAGCACCGATACCTCCAATATCGGTTTCACAATTTGGTCACACCTTCACTTTTCCCGACTATCTCGCAGAAAATTCCGTTGAGATATTGTCTGATGATGTAGTTGTTTTCTCTTCCATCATTGCAGAAGATGGAACAGTTATTATCCCTGAAAGCTTAACGGGCGAATACACATTAGTATTGCACTTTGGAGACAATGTGTATAGTGCCGAAGTGTTATTTTAAAGAACCATAAATCTATATTATTATCAATATTATAATCTAATATCATGAAGAAAATCTGCATAATATTTTCATTGGCATTCCTGCCGTACATATCCTTTTCTCAAAGTAGAACATTATACTTTTATGATGCGGCAGGTAACCGTGTCAGACGTGAGATTGTGATGCCCCAACAAAATGCGATGGCAAAAAGCAACAACACTTCTTCAGGAAATCAAATGTTCTCGGATATGCTTCAAGACCATGCAATAAGAATATACCCCAACTCTACGACTGGTATTTTAAAGATTTGCGTTTCCGAGTTAAAAGACAAGGATGTATGCACATACGCTGTTTATAACACCACAGGTGCTCAAATAGTGAGAGGAGAAATCAGTACAGACGAGGTAAATATAGACATAAGCAATAGCCCTATAGGTATATATCTGTTGAAAATATCAATTAACGACAACACGACAACATGGAAAATAGTAAAGAAATGAGAACAGATAATCATCTAAAGAAAGTTGTTTGTGCCATATTGCTAAGTATGGCATGTAGTACCTCTGCTTTTAGTACGTGTACTGCCGCAATTGCCTATTCTTACCCCGTAGGAAAAAATATCTGTCAGCAGGATACGATTGCTCCCAAAAATAATGCCGGTTCTATAATTGATCCCCCTACAAAGCCTGTTGATCCAGATACTATAATCGGTCCAATTACTCCAGATGAGCCTATAAATCCGTACATCAGATGTTCAGTTGGTACCCCTAACGGAGTTCTTGATGTCTCAAATTCAGGTGCTGCTGTTTACAATTTAATCTTTGAAGTTCCTAATGGCGGTTCGCTTACCCCGCAGATAGGCATCTCGTACAATAGCCAGTCTGGTGGATATGGACTTGCGGGATTTGGTTTCAATATAACAGGTATCTCCGCCATAACCAGAGGTGGCAAAGACCTGTTTCATGATGGCATACAGGCAGGAGTTACATACACCTCAAGCGACAACCTGTTTATTGACGGGAAACGCATGATTCTACAGTCTGGTACCGCAGGGCAAGACGGTGCTGTATATACTGTGGAAGGAGACCCGTTTACAAAAATTGTTGTACACGGCAACTATAACAACACGACAACAACTACATGGTTTGAGGTAACGAACAATACTGGCATTACATATCAATATGGCAACTCCACAAATTCAAAAATAGCCTATAAAAATAAAAAGGGATATTCGCGCATTGCATCATGGTATGTCAACAAGGCGACTGACAGATATTCCAATTACATAACCTATGATTACGCTGTCAGCAATCTTAGCATCAGACCTACAACTGTCACCTATGGCACAAATTCCGTAAAGAGCCGTGGGATAGTAAACAAAATAAGTTTCGAATACCAGAGTCTCGGGGAAAATGTAAGACCGTTCTCCATCGAAGACCAGCAGGGGAAAACATCACTTTGCCTTTCTTCAGTAACGTCAACTTGCAATGGTTCGGTATATCGCAAATACACATTCACTTATAACGGCAAGTCTGACCAGTCTTACGGAAAATGGACACGGCTCGTAAAAGTTGAGGTTGAAAATAGCGACGGAGAAAAATATCCTCCTGTTAAATTCAACTGGCAATATCTGCCCTCTGGCAGTGTACAGGCAGGCGAGATGGATGTTTCTACGGATTTTTTTGGATTGGGTAACGTTGAGGAGAAAAGCAAACAATTTTTTGCAGCAGATCTTAACAATGATGGTGTTAGCGATATTATAAGGGTTGCTCCTGTGGTTATAACCTCTTATGACTGGTTAGGTGGTACTCACCAAAATCATACTACTTACTTATATGTTAACAAGAGTCAGGTTTCATCTTCTGGGGATGTAACTTACGATACACCTTTGATTTTTAATCTTTTATCAAGTGAGTCCCTGGGGGATTTAAAGCAAATTTTGGGAGGGTACAATGTCATGGACTTTGACGGTGACGGTTATAATGACATGGTGTTTCAATATTATAATTCGGCATCAGATTTATGGAATCAAGTTGCATTCCAAATCGTGTGGGGTAGCGATGTTGCATTTGGAAGAACTATAGTAAATGATCCTTTTGCAGTAAATCTCAAGTCTGTAAACGAGCTTCCTCTGCTTGTAACATTTGATGTAGACAGTGACGGCAAGGATGATATTGTATGTTTGGAACAATGCAAAAAGGATGGCGGCTACCCTTGTACTATTGTGCAATATACAGGTAGAACGGAATTAAACTTCACTCTGCCACAAGGCGTAAACAAAAAAATCGAGAAGCTTTTTGTCGGTGACTACAACAACGATGGTCTCTCAGACCTGATACTGCTATATGATGGCGGTTATAAAATCTACTTCAATAATGGAGGCGTTACTGTTGCTGAGAGATTTACAGAGGTCAACACAAAATCGGGGACTGATTTTGGCAATAATTGGAGAATTCAGCAAGGCGATTTCGATGGTGACGGATTGTCAGATTTTATTTATTACAAATCTGGAGAGTCTTACCTATATATAGCACATAACAATGGTGATGGAACATTCTCGCATACGCAAACGCCAGACATTGGAGTCGCAGACCATGCCTCAAACAAAGACGACAGCCGTTTTGCCATAAATGTATGCGACTTTGACCACGACGGACGTTCAGATGTCATGGTTTGCAAGGCAGGATACGACCACAGAGGTTTTCCTAATTTTGAAAACGTATATACAGACACACAGGTCAGATGGCTCTACTCTACTGGCTCTAATTTGAAATTAACAAGAAGCTATACGAAAAACAGGGAGGATGACGCAAAGGAAAGTTATATTTTCACTGGCGACTTCGATGGTGACGGATATCTTGAGCTTGCCAATTACGGCAGCAACCTGAACAGCACTTCCAATATATTCGATGAGAAAATAAACGTTTACAAATCATCGTCTAATTTGCAGGCTATTGGAAAAATCATTAAAATATATGACGGTCTGGATAATGGCAGCAATATTGAGTATGCAAGCGCCACGAACCCTAATGTCTACAGAAAGAGCATTAAAAGCGCATATCCTGTCAACACCTACACACTTCCGTTGTCTGTTGTTGCAAAAGTAAGAAGAGACAACGGCTCGACAGGCAAGCTGATAACAAATTATTCCTATGAGGACCTGAGACTGCACATCGCAGGCAAGGGCATGCTTGGCTTCAACACTGTAACCAGCGAGAACACCACGTTGGGTACGAAAGAGACCAGCAGCATTACAAAATGGGATGAGAGCCTATGGATTCCGACAGAGACCAAAACATTAAGCTCTGTAGGAAACGACACGGCTACAGTTGTGTCAACCTTTACAGTGTCAAAGGCTGACAACAACTACTTTGCATATATTTCGAAAAAGGAAGTGACTGACTTGGACGGCAACACGGCAACTACCATCACAAACTATGACGTGGCGAAAGGTGTTGTTGCCGACGAGACCGTGATGAATGATGGTGACAACATGTACAAAAAAGTCATCTATTCTGGTTATCAGAAAAAAGGAGGAGTATGGTTGCCGTCAACATTGGTCATGTCACAGAAACACTCCGACGCTCCGTCACAACACTCTACCGTTACGACCTATAGTTATGATAACAAGGGCAATGTGCTGACACAGACTGAAAACACAGCTTCAAACATGGCTCTCACAACAACTTCCACCTACGATGCTTATGGCAATGTGCTGTCATCAGTAACTACAGGTAACGGCGTAAAGGCGATAACGAAACACAACGTTTATGACCCGTCGGGACGTTTTGTCGTTAAAAGCTATACCAGTCCGGCATCTGCCGTCAATACCTTCACGTATGATTTGTGGGGCAACATGCTTACAGAGAGCGACG
>CABSIA010000186.1 GCA_902477645.1 uncultured Prevotella sp.
CATATCCGCCGTCAGGGTCCATCTCGTGACGGTCGGCACCCTTGATATAAACAGGCTGGCCATTGACAAGCAGCTGTGAGTTTGCGATTTCTACTTTGCGGAAACCAACCTTTTGCGGAATAACCTCAATGACGTTGCCCTTCTGGTCCTTAACGGTTGCGATAAGGGTGTAGAGATATGGGTCTTCGGCACTCCACTTCTTCACGTTCTTTATGGTGAATTGGGCTGTGCCGTTGGTGCGCTTTTTGAAGTTGGCATCGTTCTTGATAATCTCTATTCCGTTGTGGTTCAGGAGTTTGTACTCTATAACTGGCTGGCCTTTTACCTCCGCATAAATCTGCACCACTCCATCCTCGTAGTTGTTCTGGAGGTCGGGAGTAATTCTGATGTTCTCAACCTGAACCTTTGCATCGCGAGTGTAGAGATAGCTGTCGCGGGCAACACCAGAGAGACGCCAGAAGTCCTGGTCCTCGCACCATGAGCCGTCGCACCAGCGGAAAGTCTGGAAGGCTATGAGGTTCTCGCCTTTCTTGAGATATGGGGTGATATCAAACTCAGCGGCAACTTTTGCATCTTCGGCATATCCTACGTATTGTCCGTTTACGTAGAGATAAATGTTTGATGTAACGGAGCCGAAATGGGCAATCACCTGTTTGCCGTCCCAGTTTGCTGGAATGTTTATAATGCGGCGGTAGCTGCCCACGTTGTTGTCCTTTGTAGGAACTGCTGGAGGTTTCTGGTCGAAGTGTCCACGCCATGCGAAGCCTGTGTTGACATACTCGGGAACTCCGTAGCCGTTCATTTCCCAGATAGCCGGAATGTTCATGGTTTTCCATGAGCTGTCGTCAAGATCGGTCTTGAAGAAGTCTACAGGCCTTTTGTCGGCATCCTTAACCCAGTTGAATTTCCATGCTCCATGCAGCGACAGGAAGTTGCCGCTCTTAGTCATGTCTCCGGTTTTTGCCAGAGCCTCGCTCTCGTAGGCAAAATAGTTTGTGTGAAGTTTAAATCTGTTGACTTCATTTACTTGCAGGTCGTGCCATTCCGTAAATGTAGGAACAACAGGCTCTGCTTTCTCGTTAGCGGCATTTGCTGAGAATGCGCATCCCATCATCGCCGTTAATAATAGATGTTTGGGACTAAGTCCATAGCTGTTTTTGTGGTTCATCATTATAGTTTTGGTTTAAATTAATATTCCTCGTTAAGGTTTGAATAGTTGCTTCTGTAAAGTTAGTGCAGACGAGCGCAATGAAAACAGTTTTTCAAATTGCCGAGTGTAGCCTAACTTCTGCAAAGTTACGAAAAAAATCTGTCTTTTATCATTCTTATCTAAAGAAATGTCACGGCATAGGCAGAAGGCCTTCCCATTTTATATCCCAATCGTCAGGGAAACCGGGATTTTTGCCTGTTGAGCCATCCCATCCCGCACACATCATGGCAACAGCAGTGAGCAGTCCGCCATTTCCAGGCATATAAACTCTCAGTCTGTCGTCTTGATAGTTGTGGCCGTTTATCAGATATGTGTTAGTCCTCTTAGGCATCAATAGAGCATCAATTGCCCTGCTTTTTTGTCCGAGGCGCGCACATGTCATTGCAACCATAGGATAGTCCCATCCCCAGGTCTTGTCCCAGTTCCAGTTGTCCCAGATCCAGTCGAGAGTCTTTGCCATTATCTTGTTGTCTACCAGTCTGTTGCCAGGCATCATTCCGAGAGCACCGAGCAAAGCCGGATGGTCGCTCGTAAACCGTCTGTCGGTATAGGTCTGAGTGGCGGTCTCGGCAGCAAGGTACAGACTGTCAGAGTTGTAGGCAAGAGGCGACAGCTTGTTTATTATGCTGTCCCATTCGCCATTGCCGCTCATCCCGCTTCTCTGCCTCCATTGCTCTGCCATTTTCAGTGCCGTGTGCCAGTACGACAGCTCCATCGGCGGGTTGACCGTAGAGTCTGCCTTCAGAGTTTCCTGTGCCGGAATACATCCTCTTAGGATATATCTGTCGTTTATGGAGTCGTACTCTGCAAAGTCTGCCATAAACACTGCCGTCTCGTTTACGGCGTTACCATATTTCGTAAGCAGTCTGTCTTTCTCTGCCGAGTTTGTGGCTGCGCGATAGAGCAGCTCGGCAAGGTAAATGAAGTGTGGCTGTTGCCAAATAAGATATGAGCCGACGTTAGATGGGGCCTCTATGCCCGACGGGTCGGTCATCTTCATCCATCTAATGCCTTTAAATCCTTGTCTTTCTGCTATTTTCTGTGCTTTTTGCTGTACGTACAGATACCACCAGAAAGGACGTTCGAGCAAATCGGGTTTGTTCCAAAGACCGTAATGTGCAAGATGCCACCATGTCATCTCGAGGTGGAACTTGCCGAACCATGAGTTATAAGTCAGGCCTGTCTCCTGCGGGGGCAGAACTCCACACTCCTGAGCACCCATCAGATATTGGCTAAGTATAACTCTTCTTTCCAGTTCCTTTGCCCTTGCGTCTTTTACATTTCCGAAATCTATAAATCCGCCTTTGGTCCAATATTCGCGCCATCTGCCTGCCGATGCCATTGCAAAGTCAGCAAAAGGTCTTTGGCTCCTGTAGAATCCCATGGGGTTCTTGTAGTTGAAGCCCGCATAGAACTCAAGAGAGCCTTTTTTTGTCTTTATTGAGATTGTATGGTTTCCTTTTTGTGTTATATGTGCGTCCTTGCTGGCTTCAATATTTATAAAATAAACCGTTTTGTCAAGCTCTCGTTTTATGGTAGCGCAATTACCGTTTGCCATAAGGGTTGTGGTATGCCTGTGCTCTGATTTCCAGTCAGACGCATCGTCACTATGCTTGCCTGTAGGATATGGAAATCTCAGCACGACCTCTATTTCTCCGTCAGACTCTATATGCGAGGCTATGAGCGACTTGTCAGGATCGCAGACTGTTCTCACATGATAGCTCTGCTCTCCATATTTGAATTTGCTCTCTATCTTTCCAGTCCACAAGTCAAGAGTCTCATCAATGTCGCTGACCATATTTGGGTCGTCAAGAGCCAGGCCTATGTTTCCGAGATGCAGTCTGTGAGGATTTTGACGGAAATAGTTTGATGCGTCCTGTTGTCTTCCTGGCTGACGGAACTGAGCCGCATAGTATTCGTCGTGGCCTCTATGGAAATCGTGGTTCACCCAGGTTTCTTTTTCCTCATATATTCTGTCTGTAATGAATGAGTGCCATCCCCAGTCGCTCATAGTTCCCAACGGCACGCCTTGGGAATATTTCTTAGGGAAAGTCTGCAGGCCAGTCGCATCAACGGTAAAGGCAAAGCTGCCGTTACCGACTGTCAGCGATGCCAAAGAGTCTATTTTTGTCACGTGCGGGTTGTGTCGTGTTACAACCTCTTTGCGGTTAATGCTTTTTTGTGCCATTATTCCTGTACACAGGCATAAGGCTAAGGTCATAATAAAAATTCGTCTCATCAAGTATTTTGTTTTAGCTTTTTCAAAGTTAATGTCATTTGGTGCAATGAAAACAAGTTTTCAGATTGCCGAGTGCAGCCTAACTTCTGCAAAGTTAGCGCAAACAAGCGCAATGAAAACAAGTTTTCAGATTGCCGAGTGCAGCCTAACTTCTGCAAATGTATGAAAACTTTTCTTATCAGCCTTAAAAAATCTGTTAAATTGCGTTTCCCAGCCAATTAAATTGGTATTAATTGGCATCTTCGTCGATTTGCCACTATTGAGGTTTTGTTTTTATTTGGTTAATCCGTTGGCGGAATTAAATACTTATTATGCAAAGATAGTACAAAAGAATAGAATGACAAAACAAACACGAAGTTTTGTTTTTCATTTCTTAGTGTGAATAAATTTGCGTAAATTTGTGAATAAATTTATATCAGTCATTTCCTCACAATTTTGCCTGTAGTAACGTTTATTCCGCAAAAAAACGAAATGGGGTTCATCGGTCATCGCAACCGCTTGCAAGTGGCAACGAAAGCGGTTGCGGTGCCACTTGCAAGCGGTTGCGTTTTTTTTGCGCTAAAAGATGTTTTTTGAATAATTATAAAATCATTACGAGTTCTGCATCTGACGCAAAAGTTCTTTCTGACGCTCATTAAGATTGGTAGGCAGACTGACGTTCAGCGTTATAATCATGTCGCCGAATGTGCCGTCGCCACGGTCGTAGCCCTTGCCGCGCAAACGCATTTTTGTATTTGGCTGTGTTCCGGGTTTTATCTTTAGTCTCACTTTCGAGCCGCTGTTAAGCTGCACCGTCACCTCGCCGCCCAGCAACGCCGTGTAGAGGTCGATGTTGATGCAGGCATTCAGCTCGCCAGAATGCGGAGCACTCCGTTTTCCAGCTTTTCTGCCACCGCCAAACAAGTCCTGGAAGAAACTTGAGAAGCCTCCGCCGCCACTGAAATTGCTGAAG
>CABSIA010000187.1 GCA_902477645.1 uncultured Prevotella sp.
CGTTGTCCTCACTTCTCTATTTTCCAGTCGCTGATGGTGTGCTTCTCCGAGTCGAAGTTGATGCCAATTTTCACTATTGGCAGTCTGTCAAGAGTAAATTTCGAGGCATAGTCATTTATGTCTATCTGCCGCATGGCAGCCTCAGCACTCTTGTTGAGTTTAAGTTCAATGAGATACAGGTTTTTCTGCGTGCGCATCACCATATCCACACGGCCTGTAGGCGTATGCACCTCAACCTCTACATATCTGCCCATGAGCGAGAAAATGATGTATAGCATCTGCTGGTAGTGTCCCTCTGAGTCAGCGTTGTTGCAGTAGGGCACTGTCAGGAGATATGCCTGAAGCAGGCGGAGCATTTCGTCGAGATTGTCGTTGTAGAGAGCACGATACATACGGGCTATGGTGGTCATTCCTCCTTCCCATGTGGTGTCAACATAGTTGGGCAGAAGATTCTCCATTAGTCCTACAAGTATCTCGCGGTTAGGAACGTCAAGTGTATATAGCCGTGATAGCCGGTTGTAGTTCTTGATTGTGATATATCCGCTCTGGTAAAGCAATGGAGTGATAGACTTCATGCTTTCCGTAGGAGCGTCAAAAGCCGATGCCATAGCTTCCTGATGTTTGATGTCCGAAGGCAGCACGTTGAATTTCCTCATCATTTTTATGAGATACGTTGGAGTGCCCGACTCAAACCAGTAGCTGTTGGGCTCGTGATCCTGGAATGCGTTGAGCAGGCTGAAGGGATTGAACACGTCGGGCGACGGCCACGTGAAGTGGTAGCCGTCATACTGCATTCTCAACTCCTCTTCCGCCTCATCGCGGGTAATCTGCTGATAGCCGGCATAATCGTCGATGTAGTCCGACATCTTTTCGAGCATTTCCTCCTTGGTTATACCGCATACGGCGGCATAGTCGGGATTCATTGATATGTTCTTCAGGTTGTTCAGCTCGCTGAATATACTGAGTTGCGAGAACTTGGTTATGCCTGTAAGGAACACGAACTTCAGGTAAGGGTCACAAGCCTTCAGTGGCGAGTAGAAGTTGCGCATCACGTTGCGGAGTGCGGACAACTGCTTTTCCTCGTGTGCCACATCGAGCAGGGGAGCGTCATATTCGTCAATCAGCACTACAACCTGCTTGCCCGTTTTCTCATATACGTTGGTGATAAGGTTTGCCAGTCTGACGTTTGGAGCCTTTATATCAGATGACAGACCGAAGCGCCGCTCGTTGTTTTCAAGTGTGAACAGCAGATAACTCTCCAGCTGTTCCTTCTCCATGTGCTTGCCCAATGACATGTCAAACCTCAGCACAGGGTATTCCGTCCATTCCTTCTCTTTTTCTTCTATGGCGAGTCCCTTGAACAGCTCCTTCTTTCCCTCAAAGTAAGACTGAATAGTGGATACCAGCAGTGACTTGCCGAACCTTCTCGGACGGCTCAGAAATATATAATTGCTGAGATTTGTCATGTTCCATATATACTCTGTCTTGTCGATGTAAAGATAGTCATCGTTGATGATTTTCTCAAATGTCTGTATGCCCACGGGCAGCCGCTTCAGTTGTCTCTTTTCCATGTCATTCGTGCTTTTGTTGGCAAAGTTAATTCTTTTTTTTATGAATTATGCAAGTTTTTGTCGTTTATATTAAAATTTCTTTATCATGACGAACCCGTTGGCGGAATTAACTCAGTGCGTACTAATTTAATTCCGCCAACGGATTTGTTTTCATAAAAAACATGTAAAATCAGGCCTAAAATCATGTAAATGTCTTCATCGGCCATCGCAAGCGGCTTCAATGGCAAACGCAAGCGGCTTCGTTGGCCAATGAAACCGCTTGCGTTTTTTTCTTATCAGAATAGCCTTCCCTGTTCACAAATTTATTGGATTACAAGAAAAATCCGTTTATTTGACATTAAACGTAAATCTAATCTTTTAGCGAATAAGTTACGGTTGTGACAACTCTAACTTTTTTTATGTACGGAGTGTTGGCGTCACGGTCGTCGATAGAGAACTGGCCTTGATCGGCTTTTGTGATTTTGTTTAGTTTGCTGTTGCTGTTTTTGGCAAACTGTTGGGCCGTGGTCTCGGCATTCTTGATAGCTTCCTGCATCATTTTGGGTTTCATCTTCGAGAACGAAACGTATTCGTAGGTTGTGCGGTTCTCGTAACCTCCGTCTAAGACGGCGACACCTTGCTTCAGAAGCTCACCCTGTCGTGCCATGATACTGCGGACGAGTTTCACGTTTGAGGAAGTGACAGTTATGGTCGATGTTATGTTGTAGCGGTAGCCACGTTGGTTGTTTATGTATTCGTTGGCGTTTAGGTCTATGACCGACGGTGCCTTAACGCTGATTTCGCTGTCCTTGATGCCGTGCTGTTTCAGGAAATTCATGATTTTAGAATTTGTGGCATTAATGTTTGCGTACAGTTGTGGCAGGTCGTTGCCCAATTCTTTTGTCGGAATAGGCCATGTCACCTTGTCAGCCTCTACTTCTTTTTCTGCCAGTCCCTTAACGGTCACTTGCCGGTCTTTGTTGGCAAAGTCGTCGATACCCCATTTAATACATATTCCGAGGAAAGCGATACTTGCGGCTATAACGGCTGCCTGCATGAGTTTTGAGTCAATTTTCATAATGGTATGAATTTAGTTGGTTTATATCGTTTTATCACCGCAAATATACATCTAAATATTGATATTGGGCAGGTGTTTAATTTGATTTAAGAAAAAAAATAGAATATTGAACTTTTGTTTAACATATTAGTTGTAACTTTGCACCGCAATTTTTTATATTATTTACATTATGCTTGATAAGAACGCGAAAATATATGTGGCCGGCCATAGAGGACTTGTAGGCTCGGCTATTTGGAATAATCTCAAGTCACGTGGTTATAACAATCTCGTTGGACGCACGCATCATGAGCTTGACCTTACAGACCAGGTTGCGGTAAAGGAATTCTTTGATAATGAAAAACCTGACGCTGTTGTGCTGGCAGCCGCATTCGTGGGCGGTATTATGGCGAACTCGCTGTATCGTGCCGACTTCCTTATGCAGAATATGAAGATGCAGTGCAATGTCATTTCTGAGGCATACGCACATGGGGTTAAGAAACTGCTGTTCCTCGGCTCCACCTGTATTTATCCGAAGAATGCGCCACAGCCTATGAAAGAAGAGGCTCTGCTCACCTCTGAGCTTGAATATACCAACGAGGAGTATGCCATTGCCAAAATTGCAGGACTGAAAATGTGCGAGAGCTACAATTTGCAGTATGGAACAAACTATATTGCCGTTATGCCGACAAATCTGTATGGGCCTAACGATAATTTTCATCTTGAGAACTCGCACGTCATGCCTGCGATGATGAGAAAAATATATCTTGCAAAGCTTTTGCACGATGATGACTGGCAGTCTATCCGCACGGATATGGACAAGCGTCCGATAAATCCTACAGACAGTCTGCGCGCCGTTATCGGCGAGGGCAATGTTGACGGCAACAACGATAAAGAGCGCATTCTGAAGGCATTGGCTTACTACGGAATAGAAAACAACAAGGTTACGCTATGGGGAACTGGCAGCCCGCTCCGTGAGTTCCTTTGGAGCGAGGATATGGCAGACGCCAGTGTACACGTCCTGCTTAATGTGGATTTCAAGGATGTTATCGGAATTGAGAAATATTCCTCTGTGTTCTATGGCGCAAAGACAGACGGCGCCGTCGACAGAAACAACTCTGAGGGCAGAGGTGGAGCGATACCTTCGCTTGGCGAGATAAGAAACTGCCACATCAATGTAGGAACAGGAAAAGAACTGACAATACGCTCGCTTGCAGAGCTTGTGGTAAAAGCAGTGGGCTTTGAGGGTGAGGTTGTTTGGGACGAGACAAAACCAGACGGCACGCCACGTAAGCTCATAGACGTAAGCAAGCTGCATTCGTTGGGCTGGACCCACAAAGTTGAGATAGAAGACGGAGTAAGAAAACTCTTCGAATGGTACCAGGAAAGTCTTAAGGCGTGAGCATGAGACTTGACGTGGAATAATTAATTATAAGACACTGAAAAATTTCGGTTGCAACATGCGTGTTGTTCGGCCGAAATTTTGTAATTTTGCACTCACTAATTAGTAATTGTATACAATTTTATTATGGCTGAAACAAAGAAAATCAAAACTGCGCTCGTTTCTGTTTTCCACAAGGATGGACTCGACGAGTTGCTCGCAAAGTTGAATGCGGA
>CABSIA010000188.1 GCA_902477645.1 uncultured Prevotella sp.
TTGCGCCGATGGTACTGCAATGCAATGCGGGAGAGTAGGTAACCGCCTCTTTTCATACGGGAGTCCCGGGGAACTCAATTCCTGGGACTCTTTTTTTGTTTACTGTTGAAGCCTTTGCAATCTGTTTCTTGGAATATTAGTATTTGTAATGGCGACCATTTTCTTTTGTCAATATTGTGTTAAATTGTTCTATATAATTGATTTATAATATGTTCTTGATAGTATTTGTCTTAAAAACTACAAATTGTTTGCGCACACAATGATATTTTTGTACCTTTGCAAACGATAAATAATGTTGGTGACTTCGATGCTCAAATAGAAGTCCATACATAGAGATATCTAACGGAGTTGAGACTTATTTGGGTTTATATTTGTATTTGGTCTCTGGTACATGTGATTTGTACTAAAACTCCCAAAATTATTAATTATGAAGATAAAGGAAAAGATTGTAAGATTATGTTTAATTTTATTATTTCAAATTGTTTCGAATGTTGCATTTGCAACTATGGAAACGTCTAAAGGCTTTGATTGGCAGCCTGTCATTAATGCCATTATTGAGGTTGAAAGTAATGGCAATGTAAAGGCAAAAAGTGGCAACTCTGTAGGTGCTATGCAGATTACACCTATTCTTCACGCTGAATGCAATAATATTCTCAAGGAGCGGAAGATAAAGAAACGTTATGTCTTGTCAGACCGTTATAGTCTGCAGAAGTCTAAGGAAATGTTTCTGTTGATGCAGTCAAAATTTAATCCGGACAATAACGTAGAGAGGGCTATACGTGCTTGGAATGGAGGAAACAAATACAGTGTTAAAGGTACTCAGCGTTATTATGAGAAGGTTATGAAGGCTATGAAATCTGTGAAGGCTAAAAGTTAATGTACATGTAAATTGAAGGCAATATTTATAGATTGGGCATCTCAACATTATTTATGATGTTGAGATGCCTCTTACTTTTGTCCATATTTTGTTATTTTGTATTTTGGCCGCTTAAATACTTATAAGCGTTATCATTTACCCTAATAATATTCAAATTATGGCAACAGTAAAAATTAAATTCCGTGCTTCTTCTTCGGAAATGAGAGAAGGCACATTGTACTTTCAAGTTATTCATAAGCGTGAGGTAAGACAGATTCGCACAGGTTACAAATTGCATAAACAAGAATGGGATGCTACCTGTTGTGAAGTTGTTTTGCCTGACGGTATCTGTGTGGATAGACGTAATTATTTAGTGTCATTAAACAACGCCGTACAGGAGGATTCAAGGCGCTTAAGAAATTTAGTCTCCCGTTTGGAAATTTCCAGAAACGGCTTTACAGCTGATGATATAGTCTCAACATACAAATTGCCTTCAGACAGGCACTGCTTTATATCGTTTGCCAGATCTCTTATTGAACAGTTGAGAGAAATAGGAAAGACTTGTACTGCTGATACTTACACGACAACTGTAAATAGTTTTGTAAGATTCAGGAAGGAATGCGATATTCTTTTAGAAGACGTAGATTCTGACCTTATGATGGCGTATGAGACTTATCTAAAATCAATTGGCATCTGTCCAAACAGCACTTCTTTCTACATGCGAAATTTAAGGGCTATATATAACCGTGCTATAGAGAAAGAGCTGATTGTACAACGTTATCCGTTTAAACATGTATATACAGGAATTGACAAGACGGTAAAGCGTGCTGTACCTTTAAATGTTATCCGCCAAATAAGGGATTTGGACTTGAGTTTGTATCCTGTATTGGACTATGCGAGAGACATTTTTATGTTCTCGTTTTATACACGTGGAATGTCATTCGTAGACATGGCGTTTCTAAGAAAAAGAGATTTACAGAATGGTGTGCTTACATATCGGCGTCATAAGACCAACCAGAAACTTCTCATTAAATGGGAAAAACCTATGCAGGAGTTGATAGATAAATATGATACTGACGGTTCACCTTATCTGTTGCCAATAATTAAAAGTAACGGTAAAAATGAACGGCTGCAGTATAAGAGTGCCTCGCATAGGATAAACTATTGCTTAAAGAAAATTGGTGTGTATATAGGCTTGCCAATTCCGCTGACAACCTATGTGGCACGTCACGGTTGGGCAAGTATCGCAAAGAGCAAGAATATTCCTGTTGCCACTATCTGTGAGGCTATGGGGCACGATTCGGAAAATACAACGCGTATTTATCTCGCTTCTTTGGATACATCGGTTGTAGACAAAGCAAATAGCCTTATATTGAAGTCTTTATAAGGCTATGGGAACCCCATGCTTGGTTCCAAACAACCTGTGCATGGGGTGTTTTAATGGGAAAACGTCTGAGCGGCAGATTATTTTCTCAGCTCGTCAGCAAAATAGCTGATGGCGTTGCGTGTTATTCTTACCGCATCATTCATAGAGCAATAAAGATGGCCGCCACTGGCATTGAAATGTCCGCCGCCATTGAAGAATCTCTGTGCAACCTCGGCTACGGAGAAGTCGTCGACAGAGCGTAGGCTAACCCATATACAATTGTCTTTTCTGTCGTCCTCACGCAGTGATATCGACATCTTCAGTCCCTTGATGCGCAGAGGCTCGTTTACAAGTCCCTCGGCATCGCCTTTTATGAAATGGAAGTCCTTCATATCCTGACGTGTGATAGTATAGTATGAGGCATGCAGGTCTTCAAAAACGTTGAGTTTCTGGCTCATTATATATCCGCGCAGACGTAGAGCCCATGATGAGTAGTTATTGAATACGTTGCGGAAAATCTTATCTTTGTCAATATGCTTTGTCAGCAGCTGGCAAATGATGAAAAAAATCTCAGGGCGGTTGGAGTTGTAGGTAAATCCGCCCGTGTGGTGCAGCGTGCCGCAATAAATGGCGGTGGAGAAATTCTTGCCCATCTTGTCAAAGTCGCCGAATTGCCATACGAGGTTGAAAATCAGCTCACAAGTAGAGCATGCCTCCTCGTGTGAAATAGTGATAATGGAGCTGATGTAGTGCCCTAGATGGTGGTCTATATGTACTATGTCCGCCTTCGTGTTCGCCAATTCGGTTTCCATATCTTGCAGTCGGCTTGGCTGATTGAAATCGAGACAGAACACAAGGTCGGCTTTATCAAATTTTTCTGATATCTCATGCAGATGTTTGTCGTACCGCATAATTTTGTCTGTACCCGGCAGCCATTGCAAAAAGTCGGGATAGGCGTCAGGCAAGGCTATTGTAGGCTCCTTACCGTACACGGCATGCAAGTATTCTGCCAATGCCAATGACGAGCCTACGGCATCGCCATCCGGCGACTTGTGTGCGCAGATTACAATATTAGAAGAAGCCGCTATCTTCTTTTTGAGGGTAGCGGCTTCTTTGTCTGTTATGATGTTTGTCAACATTTAGAACAGTTTATTAGGATAAACACCCTCGTCGATGAGTTTCTGTATGCGCTCAACGGTTGCCTGACGGTCGGCAGCGTATGTTACACCAAACCACTTGCTGGTTGTATCCAGAACCTGAACGGTAGAGGTCTTGTCGTTGATAAGCTTGTTTACCATCAATGGAATAAAGAACTCCGCCTTGAGGTTTGCGATGTTCTTAGGATCAGCGAGGAAACCTTTGAAGTATTCTTCTGAATGCTCGAAATAGTCAGGTGTGAAGCCCCACATATTCATAGAGACAGGAGTGTTGTCCTCAACTGCCACCCACTCACCATTCTCGTCCTTATAGCAAACAGGACCGTCAACACGCATAATCTCAGTGCGCTCAACAACTGTTGTCAGGTTGCCTTCCCCGTCCTTTGAGCAGATACCACGGGCCACAGTGCCGTTCTCGCTAAGAGTATTGCCTACACGGAAACCTACCATCGCATATTTGTTTGTAGCGCCCTCTGGAAGGTCAGCAAGGAACTTGCCGATAACCTTGAAAGCGTCGCGGTTGTAGAAATCGTCGCAGTTGATAACGCAGAAAGGCTCCTTTATAACGTCCTTGGCCATCAGTACGGCATGGTTTGTTCCCCATGGCTTCTCACGTCCCTCTGGTACAGAGAAACCCTCTGGTAGAGCATCGAGACTCTGGAATACGAGCTCAGCAGGAATGTGTCCCTCATATTTCGAAAGAACTTGCTGACGGAACTGCTCTTCGAAATCGCGGCGGATAACGAATACAATTTTTCCAAATCCTGCCTGGATTGCGTCATAGATGGAGTAATCCATGATAGTCTCACCGGCGAGAACTTGGCGAACATTATGTTTCCAG
>CABSIA010000189.1 GCA_902477645.1 uncultured Prevotella sp.
AAAGTGGCTTTTTGCGGTTTATTGATTGCGGCCGCTATACATAGCGGCCCTACAAATCCCCCCCCAAAAAATAAATAATCATGAACACCTTTCTAAGATTCTTAGGGCGCAACAAGCTCTACACCTTCATCAACGTGTTCGGACTGAGCATCTCGCTGGCTTTCGTGGTGCTCATTGCCGTGTACACGGAGCGGCAGATGAGCACCGACTCCTTTCAGGAAAAGGCTGACAGGATATATCTGCTGTCGTGCGTGAAGAGCGGGTATGCCAACGGCTACTGGCTGCCGCGCCACATTGCCCCGCACTATCCCGAGATAGAGAGCGCAGTGAGCGTGGCGACCGAGAAAATAAACATCAAGATTGACGAGGAGACCACTCAGGAGCAGGCACTCTTTGTCGACTCGGCTTTCTTCAACATCTTCACCGTGGAGGTGGTGGAAGGCAGCAAGGAGCAGTTTGCCATGTCCGACCACAACTGCGTGATATCGCAGAGCTATGCCCGCAAGATGTTCGGCGACCGCAGCGCAGTGGGAAAGACCATCGGCTTTACCGACGGCAACGACAGCATTCCCCACACTGTCGTGGCGGTGGTGAAGGATATCGAGAACAGCGTGCTGCCCAATGCCAGCGTGATATTGCGCGCCGAGCTGCTCATGGTCAATAATCCGTCCAACAATGAGCATATGAGCAATGCCGGCTCCGCCTACACCTTTGTGCTTGCAAAGAAGAATGCCGACCTTGCGGCAAAGCTGCCCGACATGAAGAAGTTCCTCACGGGATTTTATTGGATAATGCAGTTCTACCCCGACGATGCCGATGTGCAGCTGCACCCTCTGCGCAGCCTGTATTTCGATGAGAAGATGGGCAGCGATTTGAACCGCGGCGATGCCTCGATGATGCGCGTGCTCGACATCGTGGCACTGGTGCTGCTGTTTTTTGCCATTCTCAACTACATCAATCTCACCACCGCACAGGCTACGTTCCGCGCCAAGGAGATGGCAACGCGCCAGCTCTTAGGCACTAAGCGCAGGGCTGTGATGGCAAGGCTTGTGGGCGAGACGATATTGCTCTGTGCCGTGTCGTTTGTGCTGGCGGTGCTGCTTGCCGAGTGTTTTGCGCCCTACGCCTCTGAGGTAGTGAATTATCCTCTATCGGTGTTGCGCAACGTCACCCCTGCGTTCATCGCCGTATTCGTGGTGGCGATAGTTGTGCTCGGCACGCTGTCGGGCATAGTGCCTGCCATGGTCATCTCGGGCTACAAGCCACTCGACGTGATGCGCGGCGAGCTTCACTCACGCATCAGCGGTGTCTACGGTCATCTGATGATTGGCGTGCAATACACCATTGTGTGCGTGATGCTCATAGGCTGCATGATGTTCTACCGCCAGATTCGCGGCATGATTGAGGCACCGTTGGGCTACAATACCGCCGACATGATACTGATGAGCAATATGAACTCCAGCATGGGACCGGACAAGATAAAGGTGTTAGTAGACAAGCTGAAGCAGGAGCCGTGGGTGGAAAAGGTGGGACTGACGTGCGGACACCCTCACGCTTTCCTCAACAACAACACCCTGCAACTGGAAAACGGCACAACCGTTCCGTTCAGGCATCTATGCTGCGACACCGTGGCACTTGACATTCTCGGTATCAAACTGATACACGACAACCATATTGCAGAATCGGACTTCGGCAACAATAAAGGGCAATTTTTCGTATATCTCACAAAGTCTACATACGCCAAGTTAGGATTAGCGGTTAACTCCACGCAGCCTGCCATAATCAAGGGTGGGGGGCGCATCGTGTCGAAAGGAACATTCTGCGATTTCCATTACGGTTCGATGCTCGACGCCGAGCAACCGCCTGTCTGGATTACCTATCTCGACACTGATAAAAGCTATCCATGGCACACTCTGATAAAGACCACGGGCAACCATGCCGAAAACCTTAAGCGCCTTGGAGAGCTTTACAATGAGATAAATCCTGGCATGCCCTTTGTAGACTGCGCACAATATGTTGACGACATCATCGACGAGGCCTACAAGCAACAGCATCAGGTGCTCACCATAGTGCTGGTGTTTGCCATAATCTCCGTAATCGTGGCATCACTCGGACTGCTTGCCATGTCGACCATCTACATCCGTCAGCGCCGCCGCTCCATCGCCGTGAAGCGAATCTTCGGCATACGTCCGCAGCAGATAATCGTGGAGCTGCTACGCCCGTTCATCATCATCGTCGGAATATCGTTTGTGGTAGCCTGCCCGATAGCCTACAAGCTCATAGAGTGGTGGCTGGAGGACTACTCCTTCCGTGTGCCGCAGGCATGGTGGGGTTACGCCGTTGTGGGCATTGCCGCCATGCTGATAGCCGTGCTCACCATCGTGGGGCTGGCGGTAAAGGCAGCGCGCAGCAATCCCGTGGAGTGCTTGCGGCAATAAGAAATAAACCAAACTTGTTTTAATCATAATATATATGATGAGACTATCATCTCCTAAGTATGTTGTAAAATGTTGCGTCGTTGTGGTACTTTTTACCTGTGCTGTCATAGTCGCAAAGGCACAGATACGGCAATTGCCGGTAATGCGCGCAAACAATAAAGTACTGCGCATAGTGAACCACCATAAAGGCAAGACATGGACAGACAGATATCCATGGCTTGTTAATCCAGAACTGAGACCAGATGTATATGAGACATCATCGGATGTTATTACATTCAAGAGTGACTGCGACTCAATAACGTTTAGCGTCGAGCCTGATAGTGTTTACGATTTTGTAGTGCTTCTCAATGGCGGCGATTCCGCTTATACACGTATTGAGGGAGTATCAGACAATCCTTTGGAGAATCCTTCCGCACGGATTAGAGCCATATCGCCATCCGGCAGGCTAAGCCGTAAGCAGGCACAATTTGATATAGACGCACTGATATATGCCATCAGTGAGATCCATCCATCAATGTTTTATACATGTGGTCAGGACAGACTGATGTCGGCGGTAGACAGTGTAAAGAGCTCACTGCCCGATTCTTTGACACGCTCCGACTTGTTTTTGGCTGCTGCTCTTTGGGGCGCGAAGAGTAGGGAAGACCGTTTTGCTTAGGCAGATTGTTGAAGGATGGCAAAACGGTAAGACCCTACTGCTCAATGGAGAAAGCATGGATACGGCAAGAATGCTTGAAAATAAAACAGCAGCCAACTACAAACGCATGTTTGGCGGAATATCTCTACTTGCTATCGATGAGGCTCAGCATATACCAGATATCGGCATGAAACTTAAATTCATTGTCGATGAGCTGCCCGGCATTGCTGTCATTGCCACAGGCTCCTCATCTTTTGAACTTCACAACCAGGCTGGTGAGCCGCTTGTTGGGCGAAGCACACAATTTATGCTTACGCCTCTGTCTGAAAAAGAAATTTCGTCTGTAGAGAATAATTTCGAGATTATTACCAATACCGACCACAGGTTGGTTTATGGTTTCTATCCCGAGTTGCAATCGCTCGATTCTGTGCAGGAGCAGAGAGAATATCTTGAAGATGTTGTTGATGCCTACTTACTGCATGACATACTTATGGTTGACGGAGTGAAACATTCTCAAAAACTTCACGACCTGTTGCGTCTTATAGCATGGCAAGTGGGAAGTGAGGTTTCGCTCGATGAGCTTGGTAAACAGCTGGCGCTTAGCCGCAATACCGTAGAGCGCTATCTTGACCTGCTGCAGAAAGTATTTGTCATATACAGACTTGGTGGATTCTCACGCAATCTGCGTAAGGAGGTGTCAAAAGCATCGAAATGGTATTTTCAGGATAATGGCATACGAAATGCCATATTACGTGATTTCCGCCCTTACAGCGAGCGCACAGAGGCAGAGCGTGGCGCATTGTGGGAAAACTTTATCATAAGTGAGCGGATAAAAAGAAATCTGAACCATCGTTTTGGGACTTAATTTCTATTTCTGGCGTACATACAACAATCAGGAGATAGACCTGATAGAAGAGAGCGGACTCGACATTGAGGCATTTGAGATAAAGGCTGGAAAGAAAGTTCCCAAAGTGCCGCGCCCATTCGCTGAAAATTATTCTGATGCCACATTCTCCTATATAAATCGTGAGAACTATCTTGATTTTATATTGTACCTCAAATCCGCAACTACGCGCATAATATGATATAGAAGCGAAAAGAATCAGCAT
>CABSIA010000190.1 GCA_902477645.1 uncultured Prevotella sp.
ATCGATGGAGAGCGTTATAAACTCCAAGAAGTTCAAAGAGTCGAAAATGGAGTTGCCAGTAGTGATAGGCAAGACCATCTCGAACGACGTATTCATGTTCGACCTCCACAAACTTCCCCACCTTCTTGTGGCTGGTGCCACCGGCCAAGGTAAATCTGTAGGCCTGAACGCCATCATCACATCGCTGCTTTACAAGAAACATCCAAACGAGCTGAAGTTCGTGCTTGTTGACCCGAAAAAGGTTGAATTCTCCATATACAACCAAATCACATCGCAATTTATGGCATCGCTTCCCGAAAACGAGGAGGAGCCAATCATAACCGACGTGAGCAAAGTTGTGAGAACCCTCAACTCGCTGTGCAAGCTTATGGATCACCGCTACGACATGCTGAAAATGGCACAGGTGAAAAAAATCGAGGAATACAACGACAAGTTCATCAACCACCACCTCGACCTCACCAAGGGCCACGAGTACATGCCTTACATCGTCGTAATCATCGACGAGTTCGGCGACCTGATCATGACAGCAGGCAAGGAAATTGAGCTTCCTATAGCCCGTATAGCCCAGCTTGCGCGTGCCGTGGGCATTCACATGGTGATTGCGACACAGCGCCCTACCACAAAGATTATCACCGGTAATATAAAGGCAAACTTCCCAGGCAGAATAGCATTCCGCGTAACATCAAATATCGACTCCAGAACTATTCTCGACAGAAAGGGAGCCGAGCAGCTTGTGGGTAAAGGTGACATGCTGTTCCTTGCCGGCGGCGACCCAATCCGTGTGCAGTGCGCATTTATCGACACACCAGAGATTGAGAATGTCAACGACTTTATTGCCGGACAGCCCGGTCCTGTATCTCCTATGGAGCTGCCTGAGCCTGCCGAAGAGGGCGGCGGTGAATTTGGTGGCGACACCACTGCCGACCTTAAGAGTCTTGACCCGTTCTTTGAGGAGGCGGCACATGCCATTGTCATTTCGCAGCAAGGCTCAACGAGCATGATACAGCGCCGGTTCTCCATAGGCTACAACCGTGCGGGCAGGCTCATGGACCAACTGGAATCGGCGGGCATCGTAGGAGCGCAATCAGGCTCAAAACCACGCGAGGTGCTCATCACAGACGAGAACACCCTCAACGAACTGCTGGCACGATTAAGAGGATAAAAGAAGATAAAAACACAAACAAAAAAAACAATACCATTATGAAAACAAAATTCAGCATCATAACACTGATTTTTCTGGCATTAGCCACATTTACGACAGCCAATGCCCAGACAGCTGCACAAGCACGCAAAGTACTCGACAAGACTGCCGCCGTAGTTGGCAGCAAGGGAGGTGCGAGCGCATCGTTCACAATGTCAAATCCAAAAATCGGCTCTGCCTCAGGGACAATCTCCATAAAGGGAAAAATGTTCCAGGCCACTACACCTCAGGCTATTGTATGGTTCAACGGCAAAACTCAGTGGAGCTACCTGAAGTCGACAAACGAGGTAAGCATCACTACCCCAACTGAGGCTAAGCGCATGCGAATGAATCCATACACATTCCTCACTATGTACAAAAATGGCTACAACATGTCTCTCTCTGCATCAGGCAAGAACCACGTAGTTCACCTTAAAGCTCAAAACAAGCAGAAAAGTATTCAGGAAATGTATGTTACAATAAATAAAACGACTTACTCTCCTGTTCAGGTAAAAATGCGTGAGGGCAGCACGTGGACAACAATAAACATAAGCAATTTCAAGGCAAAGAATTTGCCAAACTCCGCTTTCACATTCAACGCCAAAGACTACCCATCGGCAGAGGTTATAGACCTGAGGTAACAAACTTCGTTTTCGAGCAACATGAAAAAACTGGAGATATTCAATACTTTGCGCCGACATCGGGCATTGGCAGAAAAGCGTAGTATCACTTACACACAAAACAAGGTGGCTAAATGGATAATAGGGTTCTTCTCGCTTTTTATCATTACCTACCTCATTTTAATTGCTATAATGTTTTCGCTTATAGCCAACGAAAGCCGCAGCACCACAGCCCTTGAACTGATGATCAGTTTAATGCCATTTTTCCTGACATTTGACTTTTGGATAAGATGGCTGGCACAGCAGACACCGTCGCAAATCATCAAGCCCTACGTATTGCTGCCTCTGCCCCGCTATACGTGCATAGACACTTTTATCTTCCGCTCATTATTCAACTGGAACAACACCATTTGGCTTGCCATGCTCCTACCATTCTGCCTTATGTCGGTATTATTCGCATACGGCTTTGGGGCATGCGTGTCGCTTCTGCTTATCTACTATCTCATGACGCTTGCCAATAGCCAGTGGTACTCCATAGTGCGCACTCTTGTTTTAAACCGTCAGCTATGGTGGTTGCTGCCAATAGGCTTCTATGCTGCAGTTTTTTCGCCATTTTTTATTGGCGATGATTCTGATTTCGACCAGTTTTTTGATTTATATGCTATCCCTGGCACCATGCTTGACAAGGGCAACATACTGCCAATACTGATTGCTTTTGCCATTCTTGCACTACTTGTCACCATCAACCGCCGACTGCAATTTGCCAATGTCATGCGTGAGCTCGGACGTGCGCCCAAAGCCACTAAATTGCAGAGAGTTTCAGAATTCAAGTTTCTCGACTCGTATGGTGAGATAGGTGAATACATGAAACTTGAAATAAAGAGCATGATGCGCAACAAAAACCAGAGAAAAAATTTCATCAGTGCGACAGTGCTCGTAATTCTCATCACGGTTATTTGTTCACTATCTGATGTTTACGACGGCTTTAGTATGTCAAACTTTTGGTGTATATACAATCTTGTAGTATATGCCTCTATGTTTCTGATAAAAATCATGTGTGCCGAGGGCAACTATATAGATGCACTGATGGTTCATAAAGAGAACATTCTGTCACTTCTCAGAGCCAAATATCTGTTTTTCAGCATCCTTATTCTTTTCCCCACCCTGTTGCTTATGCCTACGGTATTCACGGGCAAATGGCCTCTTGAAATGATATTATCCTATGCGCTGTTTACTGCCGGATTTCAGTATTTCTGCATTTTCCAGCTTGCCGTCTACAACAAGACAACGATACCTCTGAACACAAAATTCATAAGCCGCAACGGAATTGAGAACAACTATATCCAGTTTATTATGGGTTTTTCTGTTTTCCTTGTACCAATGTCAATAATCAGCTTTCTCAACAATCTGCTCGGCGCAAATGCCACATACGCGGTTATGGCTTTTATAGGCATTATTTTCATTGCTACCCACAAGCTGTGGCTTCGCAACATATACAACCGCATGATGAAACGGCGATATGAGAACATGGAAGGATTTCACAATTCATAATTCGTAATTATTAGTTATTAATTTTTAATTATACGAATAAGATATATACGAATTCTACGAATTATAAGTATAGCAGATGAGACTGTCAGATTTGAAAAACGGTGAACGTGCCGTTATTGTAAAAGTTAAAGGACATGGTGGATTCCGTAAACGCATTGTCGAAATGGGATTCATCAAGGGCAAGAGAGTCGAGGTGCTGCTCAACGCACCTCTGCAAGACCCTGTGAACTATAAAATTATGGGCTACGAAGTGTCGCTCAGACGCTCAGAGGCCGACAACATAGAAGTGGTTTCTGTCGAGGAGGCAAAAAAAATGCAGGAGGAGCTTGACAAGACAAGACCTCCGTTTACAACGACCTCAGAAGATGACAGATGCGCGGAGAACGACAAGCTGATGGAAGACGCGGCACTGAAAAAGCGCAAAAGCATAAACATAGCACTCGTCGGAAATCCAAACTGCGGCAAGACCTCGCTTTTCAATTTTGCATCCGGTGCCCACGAGCGTGTCGGCAACTACTCGGGCGTAACAGTAGACGCCAAAGAGGGCAAGGCATTTTTCGAGGACTACGAGCTGAACCTTGTCGACCTGCCCGGCACATATTCGCTCTCAGCATATTCGCCCGAGGAATTGTATGTGCGCAAACAAATCGTGGAGCACACCCCCGACATCATAATCAACGTCATAGACTCCAGCAATCTGGAGCGCAACCTCTACCTGACAACACAGCTCGTAGACATGCACCTGCGCATGGTGGGCGCTCTGAACAT
>CABSIA010000191.1 GCA_902477645.1 uncultured Prevotella sp.
ATAAATAAAAAACAACCCAAAAGCAAATTTATATGATAATATTTTTTGAAATTGAGAAGATAGCACAGATATAATGAAAATAATTGTGGGAGAATATGGTTGATGCTACACATCAAAAGAAAAATCTGTTCTGCATCATTGAAGATGCCATGCAAAAATGCCGCATAATGCACAGGCCATCGCAACCGCTTGCGAAGGCCTGTGCAAGCGGTTGCATTGACCTTCGCAAGCGGCTGCATTTTTTTGCGGTGTATGAAAATGTTTTTTTTAGTTTTCAAACCGCCCTGGAGGAATGTAAGTACGCTCTTAATTAATTCCGTCAACGGGTACCTGTTATAAAAAGCCATAGCACCCACTTTGAAACCGTTAAGTACCTACTTTGAAAAGCAGCGGCACACAACAACTACCGTTGCGGCGGGCAAACCGTTAAACATTCTTAACCGAAAGAAAAAAGCGGCGGCCATACACAATAAAAAACAAGCAAATTTACTATCTTTGCAATGAAAACCTCTTACGGCATAAACAAATGCCTTAAAGACAAACCAAAACAAAAAAAAACTTATGGCTAAAATTTTACTATATTTCATTCTCCCTATGGCATTGCTGTTTGGTGCGCCAATTTGTGCAGGCGCCGGCAATGCAATAGAAATCATTGACAACGACTTTGGTGACGTTACCATATCTGTCTCTGAGTCAACACTACGCGTGACAGGCGCATCAGGCATGACGCTGTGCATATACAACGTGGCAGGCGTACATGTGCAGAGTTTCCGTGTAGACGGCGCAGACAGGCGCTACGAGCTAAATCTGCCAAAAGGATGCTATATTGTAAAAGTGGGCAAGGTTGTCCGCAAAATCTCTATTAAGTGAGTTTTATTTCCCATAAAAGAAATTTAATTTATATTCTGCCACTTTTTGCCATGCTGATTTTAGCGGCATGCGACAGAAAAGCGGCAAATCCTTACAGTAATATTACTCTTGGCCATTACGCCCCGATGCGTATGCCGGCTTTTGCCGTAAATGCCGATGTAATTGACCGTAAGATTGCATCAATAATCAGGCACGACAACGACACCAGGTATGCCGACTACCGGGTAAAAGGCTATTATAAAAAAGGCGGCGGCTACATTTGGATTACAAGACAAGGCATAGACGGACGGGCAGACACACTGCTGGCATTTTTGAAACAGGTTGCGACAGACGGATTTTCTGTTGAGAGATTTCGTGTCCCGCAGATTGAAGACGACTTAAAAAAACTTCGCGGACTTTGTCTCGACAGCATTACGGATGCCAACACAATAATGGGACGATTGGAATATAATCTCACAAAGGCTTATTTCAGGTATGCGTCGGGCACACGTTTCGGATACGTAAACCCCTACCGCACTTTCAACAAAATAGACCTTATAGACGAAGACTCGCCAAACTCGTTCCGCACACTTTATGATGTGGATACAAACGTTGCCAAAACAGATTATTTCAAATCCATTCTGGCGTATGCGGCTGAAGACAAGCTTGGCAATTTTCTAAGGTCTATACAACCCGACAACCCTTATTATGCCACACTTAGGAAAAGACTGGCAGATCCAACGCTGTCTCTGAGCCAACGCATGAAGACAATGATAAACATGGAGCGTTGCCGCTGGCGCGTTCCCGACTATCCCTATAAGCACGACAGATACATAATTGTAAATATCCCGTCATACAGTCTGCGGTTTGTAAACCAAGACACCATCGCAGATATGAAAGTGTGCTGCGGTGCCAGGAAAACAAAGACACCGCTACTCTACGGCAACATAAAACGCATTGACATAAATCCGCAATGGGTGATACCAAAAAGTATTATCAAAACAGACATTGCACACCATGCCGGCAATGTGGGATATTTCTCGTCGCGCAGATATTTCATACGAAACCGGTCAAACGGAAAGAAAGTCTCCCCCACGGAAGTTTCCGCGGAAATGCTTCTTAGTGGAGACTATCAGGTTATTCAAGAAGGAGGAGCACACAACTCGTTGGGAAGAATAATTTTCCGTTTCGACAACAGCCATTCCATATATCTTCACGACACATCGTCGCCAAGCACATTCCAACGCACGGACCGCAGCGTGTCGCATGGCTGCATAAGGGTGGAGAAACCATATTTGCTGGCATCGCTGATTTTAGAAAACAACAGCGACATTATGTCAAAAATATCATACTCGATAACCGCCGATGTGTCGCCATTGGGAAAAAAACGTAACGAAATGACCGAAGAGCAGCAGATGGTTGCCGACACGCTACAGCGGAAAATGCTGATAGGAACCGTGAAAGTGCATCGGCTGACTCCACTGTTCATAACCTATTATACACTTTATCCATCGGCTAAAGGTGACAACCTTATAGACTATCCAGATGTGTACGGATACGACAGCCGTATAGCGGCAATACTAAAAAACTATATCTGAAACGATGGCCGACATTGACGAGAAAAGGCTCATGGAGCTACTCTCCGCCCAAAAGACCTGCCGACAGGCTTTTGCGGAGGTGGTACGGCAATATGGCGAGCAGCTGTATTGGCGCATAAGGCGTATGGTGCTGGCTCACGAAGATGCAGACGACGTGCTTCAGAATACATTTCTTAAAGCATGGGCAAATCTTGGGGAATTCCAAGGACGCTCGAAACTCTCGACCTGGCTGCACAAAATCGCCATTAACGAAAGCCTTGACTTTTTGCGCCGCCAGAAACTCACAGCAAATATTTACGCCGATGACGAACCGTCGGTCAGCCAAAAGCTGCTTGCCGACAACTATTTCGACGGCAACGAGGCAGAGGCGATGCTACAGGAGGCCATATCTGAACTTCCAGAAGTCCAGCGCCAGGTGTTTACGCTCAGATATTACGAAGAGATGAAATACAGCGAGATGAGCCACATTCTCGGCACCTCAGAAGGAGCGCTGAAAGCAAGCTACCACATCGCAGTTAGAAAAATACATGAATATTTATCCAAACACGATTAAACTTTTTACTATCCAGATAGTCAAATATAACAAATATCACCAAACAATGGAAGACGCAGAGAAATACATAAGGAACAAATACGGAGCGGACAACCACTTCAGCGTACCAGACGGATATTTCGACAGCCTGGCAGACATGGTTATGGACAAACTGCCCGATGAGCAGACAAATATCGTGAAAATGCCTGTGTCTGCATGGCGTCACCGGTTTGTCGCCATATCAGCAGCCGCAGCCTCTATTGCCATTGCCGTATGTCTGGTTTTCAAAACAGGTGCAGGCACATCCGAAGTGCAGGAGACAACGGTTGCAGCTTGTCCAAATGCCACATCATCCTATGATGACGACTCAGACGTTGACGCCATGGCTCATTACACAATGATCGATGCCGCCGATATGTATGCGTATATGTCGGATACAGAATAAAAAAAACAAGACATTATGAAAATAAAATTGACAGTAGTTTTGCTGGTACTCTCATACATCACTGTGTCAGCACAAAACCGCCAAAAGTTCAATCCAAAGAAATTTGAGACGGAACTTGAACAATACATAACAACAGAGGCTTGCCTGTCGCCCCAAGAGGCGGCTGAGTTCTTTCCGCTATACAAAGAAATGCGAAAGAAACAGCGCAGCTACTTCTTGAAAGCCGGCCAATACCGCCATATCGACTATCGCGACGACAAGTTGTGCGAAAAAGCCATACGTGAACTTGACGACATTGAAATTCAAATGAAAAAAATCCAACAGTCATATCATGCCAAGTTTATGAAACAACTGCCTGCCGGAAAGGTGCTGAAGATATGGAGGGCTGAGGAAAAATTCCACCGCAGAGCCTTTTCACGGGCTGCCGGCAATATGCGCGGACGCAATGCAGAGAGACATAAGTAGCAGACTACGACAGCATTGCAGACTACAATATTAGTAAATTATACCGTCAGAAGAGAAATTTGTGAAAAAAGTTGCTGAAATATTTGGTTATTCCGAATAAAGATAGTACCTTTGCACCGCATTTCAGAACAATGGACGGCAATTCAACAACGAAGCCTATGGAAGGATGGGTGAGTGGCTGAAACCACCAGTTTGCTAAACTGACGTACGGGTAACCGTACC
>CABSIA010000192.1 GCA_902477645.1 uncultured Prevotella sp.
AAGGACGATGGACTTTCGATTGAGCGCCGTATTGTGAGCATGGCTGAGCGGAATGGCGCCCCGCGCTATGTGCTCAAGACTTATGCGTCAATTATTGATATGCACTATAAGTGTGGAAACCGTGACAGCGTTATGTTCTATATTGACCGTGGTAATGAGATTATGGATAAAGTGCCTGAAGGCTCGGTGGAGAGTCTCGGCTTTCTTGAGGAGAGCTATGTTGTGCTGGCAGCTATGGGACGCTACCGTGAGAGCCTTGCCGTTCAGCACCGCATCCTCGCTATGAAAGATGCCGGAACGTATATGCCTATGGACAAATTATGGCTGCGTATGGCACGCAACTACGATGCTTTGGGGCAAGATAAGCAGGCGGCAGATGCGTACGAGCGGTCTATATGCATCAGCGATTCGCTGCGTAATACGGAAATTGACAAACAGCTGAGCGAGTTTCAGGTAAAATACGACACAATGCAGAAAGAACTTGATATTTCGAGGCTAAGTGCCGAGAAAGCATATTCTGTGATATTGATAATTGTTGTTGGAGCCATCTTCACTCTTGTTCTGGCAGCTCTTGTCGTATATATCCTTTTGCGCAGACGTCAGGAGGCTTACGCCCGTGTCAGCGAGCATCTAAGAGGTGTGGAGGAGGAGCGTGGCAGACTGGCGCGTGATTTGCACGATGGCATCTGTAACGATCTTTATGGTCTTTCGCTCTTGATGCAGTCTTCCTCGGCGGGCAAGAAAGAGGTTGCCGAGGGTATCAGGCAGATTGCCGGGGAAGTCAGGAGTATCTCTCACGAGCTGATGCCGCCACGTTTCAAAAGCGGCAGTCTCGATGATTTGCTGGCGGTCTATGCCTTACAGTCAAACGGTTTTGTAGACTATGTATCCACCTCTTCCGAACAATCGGCAATTGCCTCAGATGTGGCATATCAGGTATATCGGATAGTACAGGAACTGGTGCAGAATATCCGCAAGCACACAACAGCCGGTTGTGCACGGCTGACTGCCGACTATGGACGGGGGATAAAATTGACGCTCACTTATTCTGGCGAGCCGCATAATGTCAGCCGGTCAAGGAGTGACGGCATAGGCACCATAACCACACAACGGCGGGCTGAGCTTATAGGCGCCAATATTCAACATGAGCAAGACGGAAACGTGAATACAGTAATCATAGAAAGAAATGACAAGCAATAAAATATCAAAAGAAATTCTCCTTGTAGACGATCATGCCGTAGTGCTCAGAGGACTGACCTCCATTGTGCGCGATGTGCTGGGCAGAGACTTGGAAATCAGCACAGCCGCTTCGGGGCAGGAAGTATTGAGGCTCTGTCGAGAAGCCTGTTACAGGCTCTGTGTGTTTGATGTTGAGCTGCCAGACACTGATGGTATAAGCTTGCTGCGCATTTTGAGAAAAAACTTTCCCGGCATGCGTGTCATAGTTCACACCATGCACGACCAGTTATGGTATATAGAGGAGTTTGTGGATATGGATGTGGAGGGAATTGTTTTTAAAAGTGCCGCCACTTCGGAGCTTATAAAAGCCATACAGAGGGTTTTCGTTGGCAGCCGCTATTATTGTGAGGCGGCACAGGCGCTAATTGATGTTCTTGACCGGCAATCTTTGCCTACAGCCCGGGAAAAAGAAATTTTGAGGCTCATGGCTCATGGCAAAACCACCAATGATATAGCTGTGGAACTTGGTGTCACGCCCCATGCTGTGGAGTTTCACCGACGCAATCTGCTCGACAAATTTAAGGCAAGCAATACTGCCGAACTGATAGCCATTGCTGCAGAGCAGGGATTTCTTAGGCTTAGTAATGTTTAAAAAATAACTTCCGCAATTATGCTTTTGCCCTTACAGGGCGCATTGCTACGAATAACCATTACCCAGGGCGATGCCCTGGGCTATGTGCTTGTTGCCCCTTCGGGGCGCGCTGCTTGAGATTTCTACATAAAATACAGCAAATCTATATTCATATATTAATTTATCCCAGTATTTTTCTACTGAGCTGAAAAAAGTTTTGTGTCATTAAAAACATGCAAAAAAACACAGACGCTTGCAAGTGCCATCGCAGCCGCTTTCGATGGCACTTGCAAGCGGTTGCGATGGCACTTGCATGCGGTTGCATTTTTTCGTTCCGGTTCTGGTGCGTTATTTTAAATATTCATGAAAAGAGGCTTACAGATTGTCTGTAAGCCTCTTTTTTGGAGTGGGTGGTGATGGATTCGAACCACCGAAGGCATCGCCAGCAGATTTACAGTCTGCCCCATTTGGCCACTCTGGTAACCACCCCTTTTTTCTAAAGCGATGCAAAGGTATGGCTTTATTTTGTAAAACAAGAATAAGTCCATGTCTTTTTTTGCTTTATTAACATATTGGGCGGAGAATTTATTGAGCTTTGTATTTTTATGCTCAGCGGAAATTTAGTGAGAGGTAATCTTAAGCTGTACGCATTGTTTGCGCTCATCCTCACCAAATTTCCGCTGACTTTGTTTTTATATATCTTTTTCAAACGATTCTCTCTTTATCACTCTTTGGTTTTGAATGTGTTGAATAAATTGGTGATGAAGAGGGGTGTTTGATATTATTTATGCTTCCAATGGATTTGGGCCATAATTGTTTTCACCCTGAGTACCTGCTGAAATAAGGAGGAACAAGAGCCATAGACCTCCAATTATAGGGACGATAGAGATAAAGAACCACCATCCGCTGTGATTTGTGTCGTGCAAACGACGAACCAAAACTGCAAGATTTGGTATGATAAGACCAAGTAAAGCCAAACCTCCGATAGCTATTCCTGCTATGTCAAATATAGAATACAACAGACCGATGATGACGATAGGACCGAAGGTCAAGAATAGATAAAACCACCAATACTCAGAGCGCGACGCACGTCCGCTGAAAGTTGCGTACTTTTTTGTTAAACACGTTGTAATAGCTTCTGTAAAACCCATAATTTTTTGTTGTTTATGCACGTATCATGGCACCAAAGATGACGTTGTTGACTTATATTACTTAAGCGTGGTACCCAATGTCCAATTTTGCAGCATAAGCCAAAACAATTATGAGTTTCATTATAAGCTGTTTATTGAACATAACGCTTTTTGTTAATTTTTATCGAAAGAATACAAATACTTCTAAATGCAAATTTAATAAAAAGTTTCAATCGTCATGTTTTTTTTATCATGTATTTTGCGGTTTTAACATAATTTGGCGAATGTGTAATAATTTGTAACATTAAGAAAACAGGCAAAATGTCATCAGTTAAATGACATTTTGCCTGTTATGATATTTATAGTCAGTCTTTATTCTATTCCTCGTTCAGCGGGACTGCGAAGTAGCCTTTCTTGCCAGTCGGATAGATGCCCTGAATGTAGAGCACCGGGTCTTTGCTTGTAGATGCGGTCTTTACAATCTTCTGCAAGTCATCGATGGTCTTTATGCTCTCGTCGTTGATGCGCTGGATGATGAAGCCGCGTGTGATGTTGGCATTTTGCAGAGCGCCCTTGTTCACTTTGATTACCTCAAGACCGTAGTTGATGTTGAGCTGTTTCTTCTGATCGGCTGTAATCTCACGGAAGTTTCCGCCAAGAACATCGAGGTCGGCAGGTTTAACAACGGCGGTTGTGCCCTGCTCGTTTTTCAGAGTCACGGTCTTTGTGGTCTTGCTCTTGTCCCTCAGATAGGTGATGGTAAGCTTGTCGCCAGGGCGTTTGGTGGCCATCAGCTCCTGAAGCTCGGCCATTTTTGTAACCTTCTTGTCGTCTACAGATACAATCACGTCGCCTTCTTTAAGTCCGGCTGCGGCACCTGCGCCGTCGTCCTGTACCTTTGCCACGTAAACACCCTCGTTGGTTCCAAGGTCAACCTCTTTGCCTTTTTCCTTCTGGTCGTTGATGTAGTTGAGCAAGTCGCTGCCCATGATGCCGAGCAGGGCGCGCTGTACGCTGCCATATTTCTTAAGGTCGTCGACAACTTTGTTCATAATTGTTGTCGGGATGGCAAATCCGTAGCCGCTGTAAGAGCCGGTAGGAGAGTAGAGCATGGCATT
>CABSIA010000193.1 GCA_902477645.1 uncultured Prevotella sp.
TTCTGAATAAGATTATTAATCTTAAGGCAATAAGATTAATAATCTGTTGACCGTAAGATTAATAATCTTATCGCCAACGCAGCCGCATGCGTTTTTTTACGGATACCAATGACTTTGGCAACACATACGGAAGAGTTTGGTAAAACGTCAAGAATAATTACCTGGTATTTGCTCCGTTGTTTCGGGGTGGGAAACTTTAGTTAAAGTGATTTAGGCTTGTTTCCAATTCTCAATCAAATATTTGCCCCGTGCATTATTAACAGACAGATAAATTATATGTGACGAATAGTTAACAACACGGCTTGATAAGTTGTTAAATGTTAATTGTCGCCGCTTGTTCTAAACCAAATGACTCACAATCTGTCAAACCCTTAGTTTACATTTTTTAGGGATGTTTTCTGGTGATAACCACACATATAATTTTATAAACTAACGAGTATATGAACAAGAAAAAAAGCATGAAAGCCATTCTGACGGCGGCATTGCTTGTTGCCGCTCCCGCATGCGGCACGGCAAAGCAATGGACGCTGCAAGAATGTGTCGACTATGCGCTGGCCAACAACATCAGCCTGCAAAAAAACAGGCTGCAGGTGCAGAGCACATTTGAAGATGTCAGGCAAGCCAAGGCAGAGCTGTTGCCGTCGCTGAATTTATCGTCGTCGCAGAACATTACCTACAGACCATGGCCCGAAAGCAACCGAGCCACTGTTACCAACGGCTATGTGGAGACAAGCGTTGACAAAGTTTATTACAACGGCTCGTACGGACTGAATGCCAACTGGACCGTATGGAACGGCAACAGAAACATAAACCAGATAAAGCTTAACAAACTGACGCACCAGCAAGCCGAGCTTGACAGTGCCACGACCGCAAACAGCATACAGGAGCAGATAGCCCAGCTGTTTGTACAGATAATGTATTCACGTGAGGCTGTCAACGTGTGCAAAAAAACACTGGAGGCAAGCACTGTTAACGAGAACCGGGGAAAAGAGTTTGTCAACGTCGGAAAGATGTCGAAAACCGACCTCGCGCAGCTCACGGCACTACGGGCAAAAGACGAATATGGCGTTGTCGAGGCTGAGGGTAACCTGAGAAACTACAAGCGTCAGCTAAAACAACTTCTGCAAATAACAACCAACGACGAGTTTGATATCGTCGTTCCCAATACTACTGACGATATGGCTCTGCAGGACATTCCGGCCATGACAAACGTGTATGCGTCGGCTCTCGAGACAAGGCCTGAGATAAAGAACGCACAAGCAGGCATAGAGAGCAGTGACCTTAACATAAAAATTGCACGCGCGCAACGGTTGCCGACCATTGGACTGAGTGCAAGCGCCATGACAAATACGACATCAATGAGTGACAAAGAATGGGGCACTCAGCTCAAAAGCAACTTCGATGTGGGCGGCGGCCTGACTCTGAGTGTCCCTATTTTCGACAACCGCCAGACAAAGACCGCAATAAGGAAAGCGAAGCTGCAGAAACAGGAATATCAGCTGAACCTGCTCGACCAAAAGACATCGCTCTATTCCACCATTGAGAACTACTGGCTTCAGGCTGTTACAAACCAGAGCATGTTCAAGGCTGCAAAGGAAAACACAAAGAGCGCGCAGGAAAGCTACGACCTTCTGAGCGAGCAGTTCAGGCTTGGGCTTAAGAACACCATAGAGCTTATGACGGGAATGAACAACCTTCTCTCGGCACAGCAAAACGAGCTGCAGAGCAAATATCTTACAATCCTGAATATCGACATGCTCAACTTCTATAAAGAAGGAGTGATAGCTAAATAATAGATAATTGCAATATGTGGCAGATTGAAAACCTGCCCTCCCGGTAACGGGCCTACAGGTTGAGCACATGCAAAATTTGCACAATATACAAAAACATATAAGAAATACATGAAAAAAATAAGTAAAGTATGGATAGCCGCCGGCACCATTGTCGTATTGGCTGTCGTTGCCTGGATATTCTCAGGCGGAAAGAAAAAGGAAGAGGTGAGCTTTGTCACAGAAAAGGTTGCGAAAGCCAACATCCAAAACAGCATCACCGCAACAGGAACCATTGAGGCTGTAACATCGGTGACTGTAGGTACACAGGTGTCGGGTATAGTGAGCAAGCTGTTTGTAGACTATAACTCTGAGGTGAAAAAGGGACAAGTCATAGCCGAGCTCGACAAGACAAACCTGATGAGCACACTCAACGCCGCCAAAGCAAACCTGCTAAGCGCCAGGGCAAACCTGCAAAGCGCAAAGGCTACGGAAAGTTATCAGCTTTCGAATTACAACAGGTACAAGACTCTCTACGACAAGGGGCTTGTTTCTGCCGACGATTACGAGAGTGCGCGCCTGAGCTATGAGCAGGCACGTGAGCAGGCAAACTCTGCGCGGCAGAACGTCACTTCTGCACAGGAAGAGGTGCAAAGGGCACAGACAAATCTCGGATATGCCACGATTACGTCGCCTATCGACGGCGTTGTCATATCAAAAAGTGTAGAGGAAGGTCAGACCGTGGCTGCAAGTTTCAGCACGCCTGAGCTGTTCACCATTGCCAAAGACCTGACAAACATGCAGGTTATTGCCGATGTAGACGAGGCCGACATAGGCGATGTTGCCGTTGGTGAGAGAGTTACATTCACTGTCGACGCATATCCCGATGACACTTTCGAAGGCAGCGTTACGCAGGTAAGACTACAGGCCACGACAACAAACAATGTTGTCACCTACGAGGTTGTGATAAGCGCCCCAAATGCCGACTTGAAACTTAAGCCAGGACTTACAGCCAACGTCACCATTTATACAGCCGAGCGCCAGGGCGTCACAAGTGTCAGCTCAAAGGCGCTCAGGTTTACGCCTACCGTCGAGACCGTAGGCAAGAGACGCATTGCAGACTGCAACGGGAAAAATAAAGTGTGGACTCTTGAGAACAACACCCTGAAAGCCCACGCTGTGAAGACTGGCATGAGCGACGGCATACGTACCGAGATAACTGACGGCATTGCCGAGGGAGCTGAGATTGTAACCGAGGTAAAGGTTACGTCTGAGCAGGGTATGGCTGAAAGCCAGAACAACGAGAGCAGCCCGTTTGCGCCAGGACCTCCGGGAAGAAACAAAAAGAAGTAAGTCATGGAAAATAGTGAAAACAAAAAAGTAGTCATTGAGCTGCAGGATGTCAAGCGCGACTTCATGGTAGGCGACGAGACTGTGCATGCCCTCAGAGGTGTATCGTTCAAGATTTACGAGGGCGAGTTTGTCACCATCATGGGAAAATCAGGCTCTGGAAAATCAACATTGCTCAATCAGCTCGGCTGTCTCGACACACCGTCAAGCGGCGAATATCTGCTCGACGGTGTAAGCGTGAGAACCATGTCAAAGTCGCAGCGGGCTGTGCTCCGCAACCGTAAGATTGGATTCATATTCCAGAACTACAATCTGCTGCCCAAGACAACAAGCGTAGAGAACGTAGAGCTGCCACTGATGTATAATGCCGCAGTGTCGGCAACAGAGAGACTGCAAAGAGCCGTTGACGCTCTAAAGGCTGTGGGACTGGGCGAGAGACTTTACCATAAGTCAAACCAGATGTCGGGCGGACAGATGCAGCGTGTGGCGATAGCCCGCGCGTTAGTCAACAACCCTGCCGTGATACTCGCTGACGAGGCAACGGGAAATCTTGACACACGTACAAGTTTCGAGATACTGGTACTGTTCCAAAAACTGCACGAGGAGGGACGTACCATAATATTCGTCACCCACAATCCCGATATAGCCAACTACAGCAGCCGCAACATTGAGCTTAGAGACGGGAGGGTGATAAGTGACAAAGTGAACACCAACATCATGTCTGCCTCAGAGGGACTTGCAGCCCTGCCTGCCAACACCGATGAGTAACGGATATATGTCAACAAAAAGTTAACGGCAATGAACTATACAAATCTCTTAAAAATTGCTCTCAGAGCAATAGGAGCCAACAAGATGCGGTCGTTTCTGACAGCTCTCGGCATCATCATCGGCGTGGCGTCGGT
>CABSIA010000194.1 GCA_902477645.1 uncultured Prevotella sp.
CTACTACAAAAAGGGTGCAGAAGGGACTGGCTATGGCGGGGGAAGGCTTACCAACATGATATTCAATGAAAATGGACAGAGCATAGAGATGGGACGCGACATGCCGCATGCAGAAATTGGTCTTGATGCCGCTGCGGAATTGTGTGAGGTGGCATGGAACAACGGCATAGACCTGTGGTCGCTTGAGGACAATTTGTTGCTGAAAGGCTTTGAGTATCTTTACCGGTATAATCTCGAGCACAAGTGCGACTGGACATCCTACAACGATTGTGCTGACAGATATTTCTACAGCGTGTCTCTCCGCTATCCTTACCGCATTACAGGTTTCCCCGGAGCAGAGGCCGCATTCAACCACTATGTTATGCGACAACGCGTAGACGCGCCTTACACTACAACAGCCGTAAAGCTCCGTGGATTGCAAAACTACGGCTGGGACGCATGCAACTATACTATGCTTACCTATATGGACGAAGGCGTACAAAACTACATCACCCCACTTCCCCCGGCGGGCAAGCCGACAATGATAGAGGCCACGCCTGTCCTCGGCGGCGTAAAGCTCAGATGGGAGCGTCCAGACTGGACACTCGTCAACGGAAGCGTAATACAGCGTAGGGAACAAGGCAGCGAGGGGTGGGAGGATGTATACCAATACTCCAACAACACTTCTACAGAATATACCGACACCCCGCTTGTGGATGGCAAGACTTACGAATACCGCATAGCACTGAGGAACAATAACCAGCAGGGCGAGTGGAGCAATGTGGCCAAGGCTACAGCCACCAAAGGCACTTCCGTATTCCCCGACTCGTGGAAACTTACAGACATAGGCAGTGTTGAGGCGGCAGGCGAGGCTGCTTACTACGAGGGCAACGGTCACAACATATCTCTAACAAGCCGAGCCTACGCCATGTCTGCAAATGGGGCTGACGACAACTTTACGTTCCTTTACCGCAAGCTTACGGGCAGTTTCACCATTACGGGACGTATATACGGCTACAACCGTTGCGACGGCAGGGCCGATATTTTCGGTCTCATGATACGCGAGTCGCTTGCAGGCGGCGCACGTCAGGTATCTGTAGGGCAGAACAGCTATGACGCACGCTATGCCTACATGTCTGTGCGTAAGTCTGCAAATGCCTCAGCCCAGTCATGGCCAGGCGACACACACACATTCGAAGGCTCGTGGTTCAAGCTTGAAAGGAAAGGTTCCACCTTTACTGCATACCAATGCTTCGATGGCATCAACTGGCAGGAAGTGTACTCGACAACCGTCAGCGGATTTGCCTCTACATGCTATGTTGGCCTATTCGCATCAAGAGGATGGAACGGCGCCAGCGGGCAGACATGCGTGTTCTTCGACAATGTCACCATAGCCTCAACCAACAGCGGCAACGACTGCCCGGCTCCTACAGGCTTTGACATACAGGAAGTCAATTCCACCTCAGTGCGGCTGACATGGGATGCCAATGATGCCGTTTCCTCCTATTCGATAAAATGCAACACTTCCGATACGGAATTATTTCATACTGTTGCCGATGCGCTGACAGGAAACAGTTTCTTCCATCAGGGGGTGCGGCCGGAGTCAACATACAGATATGTGCTTATAGCTCAGACCATTGCCGGACAGACCTCATCAGACACTATAACCGTTACAACACCGCAGCTGTCGGCACCAGAGATGCCCCAGGCACTGAAGGCAACCCCGAACATAACATACGCTTTCGTTGACTGGAACAGTCAGAGCGATGTTGAGGAATATGACATCCGCCGCTCACTTTCACCTGACAGCGGCTTCGAGACCATAGCAACCGTAAATGCCGGCAATCTTATACAAGGAGCACCGGGCAGAGCCGGATGGCTCGACACCTCCACGTCTATGGGTACAACATATTACTATAAAGTGGTGGCACGTAACACTTTGGGCGAGAGCGACGAGGCTGGCCCTGTAGGCGTGACGGTGGCATTACAGCAGAAAATAGCAGGCTCTGCCGATACCGACAATACAAAGGGCACAATGATAACAATAGACCTTGGCGAAGGCAATGAGGCCGTGGTGACGCAGGTACGCTATAAGCCTGCAGCTGCCCATATCGACAGCTTTGCAGGCTCAGAGTTCTATGGCTCAAACATTGCCGACTTTACCAGTTGCAACATACTGCATACCGTCAGGTCACGTCCGGAATCATCATCTGTATGGACACGTAAGAGCGCTTTCGACACAACCCCCTACCGCTATCTGCGCTTCATCTCTCCCCAGGCTGGTGTCACATCGTCAGAGATAGCATTCTACGGAATAACAGGCGAGGCTGCCGGCGTAGAGATTCCACAGGCAGATGTTAAGACACAGGAAAACCAGTGGCACACTCTCACCGGCGTGAAGATACAAAAACCGTCTGCGAAAGGTGTATACATATCGGGAGGAAGAAAGATAATTGTAAAATAGAAATCAATTCACTATTTTTTTATACATTATAAAAAGCTTATGAGACATTTATTCAAACAACTGCTGGCTGGCACCTTTGCATTGGCAGGTGCCACCATACAGGCAGCAGAGTGGAAAGTACCTGTTCCCGCAGCATCAGAGCCAGAGTCCGGCTCTGTCTATTATCTTTACAATGTTGGCTACAGCATGTTCGTAAACCAGGGCGAGGCATGGGACACGCAGGCCATAGTAAGCAAACAGGGTATGGCCGCAAAGGTCGACAATATTGCCGACGGTGTCTACACCATCACCTTCCTTAAAACATCCAAGGGTGATAACCGCCAGTATTTCCGCACCAGCACAGATGACAAAATTGGCAAGGGTGTGAAGGCTGCCTTTGTCGACGGTAACGGCAAGGGTACCGACGTGACATATTGGAGTGTAACAGCGTCAGGTAACGGCAATTATACCATTGGTCTGCCTACCGACAACTCTGCCTACACCGATGGTGAGGCGCTCGGTGTAGACACACTGCATGCCGGAGCTGTGTCGCCGACATTTGGCACCTATTGGGATATACCGGCAGGCAAAGACAACACCATCTGGCGTTTCATCTCTGAGACTGACTATCAGAACTACTTCACCGCTCTTGAAACATACGACGAGGCCATGCGGCTTGCTGAGGAGATAGAGAAGGCTAAGGCAGACGGACTTGATGTCAGCGAGGCAGAGGCTGTGTATGCCAACACCTCGAGCACAATCGAGGAAATACGCAACGCCATTAACAATCTGTATTTGCAGCGTACAGCCAATGCCTCTGTCGACAATCCTGTCGACCTGACTGGTAAAATTGTCAACCCGAACTTTGATGACGGTATAAATGGCTGGACAAGTACAACTGGAGCAAAAAGTAACAAAACTGCCACAAACCAGCAGGGTGACTTTATACCGCCGTTCTATGAGAACTGGAATCCAAAGGAGACTCCTCTTAAGGGAAAGATTTATCAGAAGCTCGCAGGGCTTCCGGAAGGTGTTTACCAAATGAAAGCAGCTGTCTCTGCCCAAAGCCAAGCTACAGCATTATGTGAGGAAGGGACATTCTTCTATGGCAACAGCATAATAACGGCTGTAAAATCGGTTGAGCCTATATTCATGCAAGCTTTTGTCCCTGTTAACGCAGACTCTCTTGAGCTCGGACTTCTGATGAATGACAACAACAAGAATAACTGGGTGGCTATTGACAACGTAAGCCTTGTCTACTATGGAAACAGCATCGAGTCGTACAGACACATGGCAACATTGTTCGATAACTGGAAAGAAGCCATAGACGGAATGACCGTGACACAGTCTATCGTGAACATGGTAGACGATGAGCTTGCCAAACTCTCGTCTGCCGCAGATGCCGACGCTGCCGTAGCAGAGATCGGAAGAGCGTCGTGTAGGGGAAGAGTGGAGATCTCGGTG
>CABSIA010000195.1 GCA_902477645.1 uncultured Prevotella sp.
TTATTGCCTTAAGATTAATAATCTTATTCAGAGCGCATATATAAGCGTTTGGCAACGCAGAGGGAAGCACAAGTGCTTTCAGAAGGACGCATTTAGAAAATTACTTACAATACTGTTATCCTGAATGCTGTAGGGCAGTTACATGCAATTCCATATACTTCCATATAATATATGACCGGATCGCCTGTCAATGACGGGGATGCCGTCTCCGCCTGCCTGGTTATGGCCAAGGTGCTGGAAGATAGAGAATAGTTATTTGTCGGCGGATTACGTAAGTAAGTGCAAAGTTATGCCAATTGCTATATTTTTTCCCCGCAAGTTTTTCCTATTTCTGAAAAATATGTATTTTTGCATTATGAAACAGATTGTTGAGAAAATAAAGATTTGCAGTTGGCTACGGAGTATTGGCGGCAACGCAGCCGCAATATGTCATAGCGCCTCCCTGCATCTTAAAAATCTTGGACTTGCCGCCGTGTGCCTTGGAGCTGTCATGGCTTTGGTTTTCGTATGCTCGGGTGTTTACGACTTAGGCTACAACATTCTTGTAGCCATGCCTCCTATATTAATAATAGGTGGAGCGGCAGCTGTTGTGGCAGGAATAAAAAAAGACAGCCAGTATTAGCAGAAATACATTGCGTTTTATTTTGTCATATTGATTATTTCACGTAACTTTGCAGAAACATAAGGGAGTTGTGCCGGTTAGATAGGGATACTCATCAAATAACATCGAAAACCGAAGCTGTATCTCCTACCAATGGCGGGCCACATAAACGACTGTCGTCGCTAAGCTATAAGCCGGTGGATTACAAAGGAGGAGGACACTCAAATCTTATAGATTCGGAGTTTTCATCACATCATTGGCACGACTCCCGATTTTTTTATACAGCCACATAACTATTTCACACTAAAAACGTATCACACATGTTTTCTGGAATTGTAGAGGAAATGGCGACCGTTGTCGCCATCAGAAAAGAACAGGAGAATATTGACTTCACTCTGAGCTGCCCGTTTACCGATGAGCTGAAGATAGACCAGAGCGTTGCCCACAATGGCGTATGCCTCACGGTTGTCGGCATTGCTGACGGATGCTATACCGTCACGGCTATGAAGGAGACTCTCGACCGCTCCAACCTCGGACTGCTTAAGGTGGGCGACAAAGTCAACGTTGAGCGCTCGATGATGATGAACGGCCGGCTCGACGGACACATCGTTCAGGGACATGTTGACCTGACGGCAGTGTGCACAGAGACAAAAGATGCCGATGGCTCTACATATTTCACTTTCGAATATGAGGAAGACCGGGAAATGGCAAGGCGCGGATATTTCACTGTCGACAAAGGCTCGGTTACTGTAAATGGCGTGTCGCTGACCGTTTGCCAGCCAACGGCAAACACATTCACCGTGGCTATAATTCCATATACGAAAGCCAACACCAACTTCTGCGATATAACCGCAGGCACGGTGGTAAATATAGAATTCGACATTCTCGGAAAATATATAGCCAGACTGCAGCAGCTTTAATGTCGGCTAAGCCTTGAAATCAGCATCTTAACATAAAAGGCAAAGTATGTGTGGGCATACTTTGCCTTTTATGTTAAATAGAATAATGAGAAAAAACTGGACGAAAATTACCCGAACTGTCTTCTCATATCTTCAAACCGCTTGTATATGTCTGTGATATGTTCCTTAAAATACGGTTTCTCTTTGTCCGTTATCTCTTTCACTACGTCATCGTATTTGCCGCAAATGCCCAATTCGACAAGACCAGTGTCGAACATCGCCTTAATCTCCGGCAGCAGTTCCTTTGCCTTCAAATCCATAAGGTTGTCTGCTATAAATCCGGCAAGAGTGCTGTCGACAAATTGAGTCTCAGGAAGCTTTTCTGTCGCAAACGAAACCAGCTCGCGGAACCACTCTATAACCTCGCTACGACGTTCGGCATGCTGCTGCGCTATGAATGAAACAGCTGCAGAAACATAACTTTTATCATACGATCTTAACCCCTCTTCTTTCATAAATGCCATAAGTTTGTCGAGCTGGTTCTGTCCTAATTTATAAAGAGTTGGAACAAACAACCCTTCACCGCTGTCGGAAATATGGTAATCGCTAAACTCCTCTGATTGCCTCATCACTTCCAAAACAACATCAAGACTGCTGCCGGAATTGCCCACCTCAGCAAGGAGCATTACCGCACTGCCAATAACACCGTTAAAATCAGCATCTAACACTTCTTGGGGAATACCATCGCATCCGATGCCGATATGATACAATATCAGATTTTCGAGATCACGCCTCAAACTGTCATGTGGAAGAGCAAGCAGGGTGTCAATTTGCTCTGGTTTAAGATAGAGTGCATTCTTCGGGTCGCATAGAATATCCTCAACTATAGGGTTTTCCAACTCAACCGACGACGGATATTCCGGATGCTTGTATGTATAAACAGTTTCGGGTCCGTAAATCCTAAACAACGGGCTGTCCTTTAGATTTTTTAAAAAGAAGTCTTCAGCTTTATCATCGTTGTATTCGTCATAACCTTCATAGTCACATGTAGTGGAATAAGGATCAGCCAGAATAACCCACTTGAAGTCATCGCCTAAATTCTTACGCAACAACGGGAGATATCTGCTTGCCTCAAGATTGTTTTTAGCAATAAGATAATGCTTTCCATCCTTTCCATATTCGTATTCTATCAACGGCACCCTGTCATCGTCTTCTTCAAGAATGTACTGAGTGAGTTTGAAATTCTTATGTGGCTCAATGCCTGCCTCCTCCGCAAACTCCACGGCTCCAAATATGTGGTTGTGCGCCTCCTCATAGCTTATTTCCTTTGCGCCATGACTACATACTCGGCTCACAAACTCGTCATATTCATATTCGCTCATGCTGAACTTATAGAACGTGTTTTTGACGCCAAGACAGAATTTGTCTACAAGATAGCTGCCTAATGTGACTTTACCGTTGATATGCTCACGTGCCACAACTATCTGCCCCAAGCCAGTGGTCTCGTAGTCATCAGTGATATAACATGCCTTTATTTTCAAGCCACGCGCTTTCTTCCTTACATACTGTTCAGGCGAGAGCTGTGCCGGAGCCTGTTTCTTAGTTTTCTTTTTGACCATAATCGTATTATTTTCTGCAAAATTACAAAAAAATCTCGATTTATACGTAAATTTACAGAAATAAGTACAATTTTAATTTGTATTCTATCATATTTTTGCACTATAACTGTTCAGCAACCCCTACTGTGCGTGGTGAGCTGAATATTACGCTGACAACAGACATATATTAAAAGTTGTTAAACGCAAAGATAATATATGCGGTAAGATGTCGAAATTACAATAAAAAAGAGTACCTTTGCACCGCATTTTGCAAAAACAACAAATTATTATTATTTAATTGATTATGAATCAATACGAAACCGTTTTCATTTTGACTCCCGTTTTGTCTGATGAACAGATGAAGGAAACGGTCGCTAAATTCAAAAAGCTCCTCACCGACAACGGTGCTGAGATTTTGAACGAAGAGGCCTGGGGACTTAAGAAGATGGCTTATGCTATCCAGAAGAAATCAACTGGCTTCTATTGCCTGGTTGAGTTCAAGGCTGAGCCATCAGTAGTTAACACTCTCGAAGTTGGCTTCCGCCGCGATGAGAAAGTTATCCGTTTTATGACTGTTAAACTTGACAAGTATGCAGCGCAGTATGCTGAGAAGCGCCGCAACAAACTTGCTAAAAAAGAGGAGGCTTAATTATGGCAGAGCAGAACAATTCAGAAATCCGTTATTTGACAGCTCCTTCAATTGACACAAAGAAGAAGAAGTATTGCCGTTTCAAGAAGAGCGGTATTAAGTACATC
>CABSIA010000196.1 GCA_902477645.1 uncultured Prevotella sp.
TGGAGTTCAGACGTGTGCTCTTCCCGATCTCGTAGCGGCCCTACAGCATTTAATATAATTACATCTGACGGGTGCCGTTGCGTTTGTTTTGGTTAAAAGTTACTAATTGTGCTGTTTTTTGTTGACAAAACCTACGGAATATCGTAGGTCTGCATTTTGTTATTTGTGGTATTCTGTTTACTTTTGTAAATATTTAAATCATGAATAATATGAAAAAGATTATTATTTTGACATTGGCTGTATTGTTGGGCAGTTCAACTCCTGCCAATGCACAGTTCTTCAAAAAACTTGGTAAGGCTCTCGACAAGATCGGGCAGGTGGCAGATGCTTTAAATGGTGACGAAACCGGCAATGTAGAAGACCGTAAAGTTGGTGATACCGCAAAAATTGGTGATATCACGGTAACTGCCTATGGCGATAATCCTGGAGTAGGTTTTAATTACCAAGGCTGTTACCGTAAAAACGGCAGAGTGCTGTTTTACTTCCAACTCCCCAATCAGGGACAGAAGGACATTGAGAATGTGTGGATTAGGAACTATGAGCCAAACGAGACCGTAGTCTATGGCAGTGATGGAAAGAAATATGCAATCTCGCTTATCGTTATGGATAACAGTCAAAGCTCAGAAGGCCTCACTAAGAATATTCTTGCCGAGGGAATTCTCAATTGCGCTCTTGTTATAGATGCGCCTGCAACAGAAAAGAAGCTTGAACGAGTCATTATCTGCTCTACAGGACAATATCCTGGCGATGCCATAATGCACAATTATCGGTTTGTAATCAAGAATGTTACTATTACCGAAATGACAAAAGAAGATTAGGCATATAAACAATTAATAACTATGAAAAAAGTATTACATCGCAGTGTGCTGGCCGCACTTATGCTGTTATTTAATATCTTGTCTGTATGTGCAGGAGATTTGGAACTAAAAGGTAAGTATCGCGACTTTGGTTTTTCAGATACATCGTTGACAGCTACCGTAGGACAGGTACTTAGTATGCCGTCTGTTGGTAATTATTATGATAATGTCACATATGTTAGCAGCAATGAGAATGTTGCAATTATTGGTAACGAAAATGAGATTCATGCTGTGTCATCGGGTATTGCAACAATAACAGCCAATCTTGCAGATGCGGAATCTAATTCATACGTCACTTCATCTTTTACCCTCACTGTCACCAAACCGTCCATCATAGGGTCTGTAGAAAATATTATACTTATAGAACCTAATACGTTACGCTATGTTTTGGCGGATCTTGAGACCACGGCAATTGGCTCGCTCACATTGCATGGCAAGGTGGGAAGTGAGGATTTGGCACTAATTAAAGAGCAAAAAGGACGATTGGAGAATTTGCAGGAACTTGATATGGGTGATACCGAACTTTGGGATGACGGTGGAATTTATGCAAAAAATCTGGAAGGTGCATTTGCAGGTATGGAAACGCTTGTAAAATTAGTTCTACCTAGCAATCTGACCGAGATAGGCCCCAGTATTGCCGAAGACGATACAGAATTGGTTGAAGTGGTGCTTCCAAAAAGAATCGACAGGATTCCTGACAAAGCATTCAATGGTTGTGCGAAACTGACAACAATCAATCTGAGTGGAGTGAAATCGGTGGGAAAGCAGGCTTTCAGCAACACACAGTTGTTTGATATTGATCTCAGTAAAGTGACGAGTATTGGTTATCAGGCATTTTTGAGGACATTACTAAAGAGCGTGGACTTAAGCTGCTTGGACACGATAGCAGATTTTGCTTTCGATGAATGTCAGTGTCTTGAAAATGTCAAGTGGAGCACAAATTTGAGATATATTGGGAGATATGCTTTTTATCGTACAGCCATAAAGAATCTCAATCTGCCCGAGGGGTTGACAGAGGTTGGCTATAGCGCTTTTATGTGGTCAAAAGTTAGGAGTATAAAATTGCCTTCAACCTTGATGAAATTGGGTTGGGATGCATTCAGGTTTACTCCCTGGCAGATAAATGAGGAGGAAACTGCAACAGGAGGATTCATATATGCGGGCAATATCCTTTTAGGGATAAAGCCAGGCTGGAAAATGCCTGAAAACTATACACTTTCACTTCCTGAGGGAACTGTTGCCATGGCCGACTCATGGGTTAGTAGTCTGGAAGGCGCAAGTGATAATATTGTAAAGATTGTTTTGCCTTCTACGATTAAATATGTAGGCAAAAGAATAGTTGCTGCTCCTAAATTATGGTCTCTTGCTGAAATAAATTTGCCTGAGGGACTGGAAGGTATTGGAGAGTATGCCTTTGAATCTGCAAAACTTGTAACAGTCACAGTGCCATCAACTGTAAAAGAGATTGGAGATGAAGCATTCTATAAAAATAATTCTCTAATCAGAGTAACATACAACCCGGCAGGAAGCGTAGGCGGCAAAGAAATTTTCGGCATGTGTGATGCTTTAGAAAAGGTTATTGTTGGTGAGAAAGTGACAGAGATACCGGAAGGGGCATTTTATAATTGCCCCTCATTATTGAAAGTTGAATTTAAAGCACCATCGGTCTCATACGCAAAGTCGTATGATGCTTATGCGCATGCCAATGAAGAGTCAAACAGCAGCAGTGTTTTCACCTTTACTCCAGAGTGCTTCCGCAAATGTTCGCTTCTGGCATCCATTGATTTCCCTATAAATACCGACAGCATAGGAGAGAGGGCCTTCGAAGATACGGGACTAAAAGTGGCGAAGTTGCCATGGCATATTCGTAGTGTTGGAGAGAATGCGTTCGCCTATTGCCATTCTCTTACCGAGGCTTATCTTCCTGCTAGTTTGAAGTTACTTGCAGACAAATCATTCCTCGATACAAGGATGACTTCTATATATGCCTTTGGAGTAATTCCTATTGATGTACATTCTTCCTATGGCGTATTATATTTCCCAAGACTAGCTTATACGGCTAAGTTGTATGTTCGCCCTGGATATCAGGAAGTTTGGGATGCCCACGAGGTGTGGTCTGCTTTTGACATCTATCCTATGGGCGAGGACAAGCTTGCGCTTGGAATAGAGTCTGTCCTCAGCGGTCAGGACCGGCAGGATGTGTTTTTCGATTTGAGCGGACGTAGGGTGTTTAGTCCAAAGCCAGGCGGCATTTATATCAAAAATGGAAAGAAACTGATAATGAAATAATTCAACTCAAACATTTTTTATCCTCCATGCATCAATTTGTATGGAGGATTTAATGTTTTATTAAGAAAAAACATTAACTTTGACGCAAAAAGAAGTTACGGTATGACAAAACGGATATTTACACTATTCATGTTTCTGCTGCCCTTGGTATGTTTTGCCAAAAACAACCGGTCTGTTGACAACGATATAGAATGGGCGGACAATTATGTAGACATCAATCCCGACAGCGCATTGATAGCCGTCCGTATAGTTGAAGAGCGTTACAGACGGCGTTTGACAGTTTCTGACCATGCACGGCTGGCTATTATCCGTGGCAATGCCTGGTTCTCAAACGGAGAGATTAGCAAGGGCCTGGCAGACATCCGGCAGGCGGTGGCCCTCTCCCGTGAGGCTCGCGACACCTCGCTGCTCATCAACTCACTCAGCGACCTTGGTGTTATGAGCCGCGTAGCACAGAAGCCGGATTCTGCGCTCATCTGCTATAATGAGGCTCTGAAACTTATGCACCTTCACGAAGCCGCAGCCGAGGACGAGGCGCATCTTCTTACGTCGATAGCAATACTCTACAC
>CABSIA010000197.1 GCA_902477645.1 uncultured Prevotella sp.
CTTATATATAGATAATGTGCTTGTTAAGCAGTTCACTCCTGCCACAACACCTATACCAAGCCTTTCGCTCGACCGTTACAATTTCGGCAATGTATATATCGGTGAGAAATTCTACTCTGATATCTTTACATTGACCAACACCGGTGTCAATGGTTTGAAGATTGAGAGCGTAGACCTGCCAGCTGGCGTTGCTATGACAATAGACCCTGCAACGGTTAATCTCGATAAATACACAAGCGTTTCATTCCGCTTCTCTTATGCTGCATCATTGACTACTCCGGCTAATGCAAATGCTGTATTGCACACTAACGGAGGTGATGTGACAGTCGCATTGTCTGCAACAAAGCAGGTTATTCCTGACGGCATGACCGAGGAGACTTTCGAGGGCTACTTCCCACCTGCAGGATGGACAACCAACGGATGGATACAGAGCAATGGCGGATTTGAGGGTGACCACTCTGCCTGGGGTACTGGCAACCTTTCTGACACCTATCTTGTTTCTCCGCGTCTCGACCTTACCAAGGGTGGAAAGATTACTTTCTTCTATCATAACCAGACTAACGAGACTGACGAGAGTGAGCAGTATCAAGGCAATGACTTCATAGTTGAGCTATCTACCGACGGTGGTGAGACTTGGACCAAGAAGTGGACATTTGACTATACACTGGGAACCTACTCTGAAACAAAGACCATCGACCTCGGTGTAGGTTCCGATGATTCTTATGTAAGATGGGTAGACACTGCTGTAAACTACGATTCTGAAAGTGGCGCAGATCCATACGCAGAGATTTATCTCGACCGTGTGCTCCTTCCTACACTCTATGGTGCCGACGGTGTGCCTGATACAACAGCATTGGTTGCTCCAAAGAACAATCTTGAGGATGTCTACAACAAAGACATTGTTCTTGAGTGGACTCCAGCACAGTTTGCAAAGGGCTACAAGCTCTATGTAGGCTCAAACTTTGAGGCTGACAACTTTATCAATGGCATGGACTTGGGCAATGTTCTCACATACACTATCCCAACTGCTGCCTACGCCACACACTATAACTGGAAGGTAGTTCCTTACAACGATAAGGGCGATGCCACAAACGTTCCTGTATGGCACTTCACAACCATACCTGACGCATCTACAAACACTTATCCTTACGTTGCCGACTTCTCTGACGGAAAGGTTCCTAATGGCTGGCTTTCTTCTAAATCTCAGAATTACAACCGCCAGTGGTCTATACATGAGTCAAAGGGTAATCCTGCACCATGTCTCTGGATATCATGGCTGAACTCTGGCGACAATGCCGCTATAACAACAAATGAGTTCACATTGCCAACAGATAAGACCATGCGCATCAGCTTCGACTGGAACAACTTCCACCCGGTAGACCTTGTTACAGACGAGAGCGGACTTGCACAGAAAGAGAATATGACTCCTGACAATGGTGTCAGCAAGACTACATTCGAGATTGGTGTCGACGGCACATGGACCGAGCTTTCTTACATCTCTGAGGACCACAAGAAAGAAAATCCTTACTGGATTAACGAGAAATTCGACCTCTCTGCATACGCAGGCAAGGCAGTACAGTTCCGTTGGACACACTATAGCATGTCTGGCAACGATAATGGCGCAGCTCTCGACAACGTAGTTATTGAGGCTGTTGAGGGAGATAAGGCTGAGTTCAACAAGGAAGAGTGGAATGCAGGCAAGGTTAACTACGACAAGGCTGTTAACTCTGGTGATATCTTCACATTATTAAATAAGGGTACTAACGACCTTACAGTAAAGAGCGTAGCTTTCGAGACTTCTAACTTCACAACTTCTATTAAGGAGAACGATGTTATTGCACCAAACGCAGGTCTCACATTCAACGTTCAGTTCAACGCTAAGGATGCTGCTGCTGCAGTCAGCGACAACATGACCGTCACATTCACAAGCGGCTATAGCGTATCGCTTCCTGTTAAGGGCGAGGCTTTGGCACAGGATGTACGTTACTACTCATTCGAGAAGAACGAGCTCGACTATGACTGGACAAAGGACTTCACTATGATCGATGTTGACAAGGCTCCTGGATATGCTTTCAGCGCTTCTTGGATTCACTTCTCTATGAGCGGTCTGCCATACGCATTCGCCGTTGGCTACGATTCAGAGATGTATGGCATCATGAGTCCTGTTTCTGGCGATGCTGCTCTGGTTGCATCTGGTCCAGACGATGTATCTTCAGTAATGAAGGCCGACAACTGGCTCATCAGCCGTAAGATGCTTGTTGGCCAGGATGCTACTGTAGACTTCTATGCGCGCAACTGGGAATCTCTCCAGAGTGTAATGCCTTCAGGAATGAATAAGATTGGTGTTTGCGTAAGCACTGGCGACCCGACAGATGTCAGCAGCTTCAGAGTTATTATGGCACAGGAGGAAATTCCTTACCTCGATGGCAGCAACTGGAAGCACTACACAGTAGACCTTTCAAGCTATGCCGGACGTAATGTTTACGTAGCTCTGCACCATACTACAGAAGTACAGACATACCCATGCTTCTTCGACGACCTCACATTCACACACTTCGCCGATGAGGATCCTAACGGTATAGAGTCTGTAAGCGCAATCAGCGACAATGCACAGGTTAGCGTATATAGCATCAACGGTGTGAAAGTTGCCGAGGGTGTTGGTGTAAACACACTGCGCAATGTAGCTTCTGGTATCTATCTCGTTAAGATGAATGACGGCGACAATGTCCGCACATTCCGTGTAGTACGTAAGTAATAAACATTTTAAAAGGAGGCAAAGACGTATTGTTATGGTGCGTCCTTGCCTCTTTGTTTTTTCACTTTTAAATACATTATGATGAAACATACTTTACTCTTGCTCTTTGCATGTCTGACTTCCGTCCTCACTGCCGTTGCACAGCAGAGAGACAAACAACTGCACATTGTTGTTACGACCGAGGTTGGAGAGAACTTAGAAGGAGTTAGTGTTAATCTTACCCAAACCGATTTTTCGCTCGACTACGGCACTTTGCGCCTTGATGCCAATGGCACATGCGATGTGAAGGTGTATGCCGGCAATCACAATCTCACTGTGGCTCATGCCGGATTTAATACTGTGTCGAAAGATTTTAACGTGCCGGAGGATGGCACCGGGACAACAGTCTCTGTAAATCTTACTGAAGAGACACATGATCCATACGCTCTGACAGCCACCTTAGTACACAATGCCTATACAGGCGAGAATAACGTTGTCCTTGGATGGAACCAGGAGGCACCGGTATTCTTCGATGACTTTGAATCTTATAATCCCTTCGCCATCGAGTTCGGCAATTGGACAGGAATCGATGGCGATGAGATTGCCGCTGCTGCCCTGCAAGGTGATTACTCAAACCGTGGCGTAAAGCAGTATGCGCAAATCATCAATCCGCTTGTCGTAGAGCCTGCATGGTGGTACGAATATCCTGTGCTGCGTCCTTATAGCGGCAAGCAGTATGTTGGTTTTACAAGAACATCAAACGGTGCTGCCAACGATGACTGGTTGGTTTCTCCAACAATCAAAGTGGGTACCGACAATATACTTTCGTTCATGGCAAAGGCTGCCGATATGTATAATGAGCCTTTCATGGTATATATCACAACACAGACCAACAATCCTGCTAAGGAAGATTTCGTGCGTTTGGACAAAGGCAACTACGAGTCTGTTGACT
>CABSIA010000198.1 GCA_902477645.1 uncultured Prevotella sp.
CCGCAATTGGAAAATGTAATCGTGTATAGGCCAATTATTGCTTGCGGCCGCTACACGTAGCGGCCCTACAGCCTTCTAACATGAGATATTGCCTTTCCAATTCACAGATTTATTAGATTATAAGATTGTAAGAATTTAATTCCGCCAACGGGTTTAAAATATTAAAATGCAACGTAGCTGTCGAATTATTCATTATGCTATGGGTGACCAAACTCATTCATAAAGAAAATCCAATGTACGCTGGAAACGTACGGATGAGGACAGGACTCCCCATACATGTAGTCACCGCCGAACTGTTTGCCTTGGAAATTCAGGGAGTGGTGCGGTCACAGGCAGGCGGTATGTTCCACCTTAATTATATAATAGTTCACTTAAATTATGCAAATCCCACACACGACTATCAGAATTGCATAGCTTTTCATGCAAATCTTACAATCGACTATCAGAATTGCATAACTTTTTATGCAAATCTTGCAGTTGTTTGAGAAAATATTTGTATCTTTGCAGCAGAATTATAAAGAAACCCATTATGATTGAGAGAAATATAAGTAAGAAACTTACATTTTTAATGTCAAAGTTTCCTGTGGTGACTCTAACGGGCATCAGGCAAAGCGGTAAGTCTACACTGTTGAAAAACTGTTTTAAGGATTATAGGTATATATCGCTTGAAGACATTGACATACGCCGGATGGCACAGGCCGACCCGAGGGGATTTCTGAACAGTTTTGGAACAAAAATCATAATAGACGAGGCACAATATGCTCCGGATTTGTTCTCATATATACAGACCAAGGTGGATGACGTCAACGATACAGGTATGTACATACTGTCAGGCTCACATAATTTTCTTTTAATGGAGAACATATCACAAAGTTTGGCAGGGCGTGCCGCCATACTTCGTCTTGCTCCTTTCTCAATATCGGAACTGACTCAGGCAGGACTGCTCCCGGACTCAATCGACGAATGGCTGTTCACAGGAGGTTTTCCACGTATATATGATAAAGACATACATCCCAGCGATTACTTTCCAAGTTACATACAGACATATATAGAGCGGGACATCAGAACCATGCGTAATGTCGGTAACTTGTCGCTGTTTGTCAAATTCCTGAAACTGTGCGCCGCACGCATAGGTCAGCTTCTTAATGTACAGGCATTGGCTAACGAATGTGGCATTTCTGTGGCTACAGCTAATGCGTGGCTGTCGATTCTCGAAACGAGCTATGTTATTTTTATGCTGCGTCCCTATCACAACAACTTCAACAAACGGCTGGTGAAAAGTCCTAAACTGTATTTTTTTGATACAGGTCTGGCGGCATCATTGCTGGGACTCACCGACAGCAGCCAGATGACTATGCACTATCTGCGCGGTGAGATGTTTGAGAACATGGTTATTGCGGAAAAGGCAAAGAATTATTATGCTCAGGGGCTGGAGCCGCAGATGTATTTCTGGCGTGACAGCAATCAGAATGAAGTTAACCTGCTGACAGAGGACGGTATGCAGCTGCGTGCATTTGAGATAAAGTCGAGTGCAACCATAAACACTGACTTTTTCAAAGGTCTGAAGCGGTTTGCCGGCATCAGCGGCTTGCAGCCGGAAAACCTGAACGTGGTTTATGGCGGCGACAATAACCTCACAACATTACAGGGCAACTATGTTTCATGGCGCAGCCTGTAGCGTTGACGTGTGAGCCCCGGGGCTTAACTTGATGAAATTTTTATGACAAAGTCCTCTCTGAGAATCGCGTAAAATTCACCAACTGTAATTTTGCTCTCAAATACGCGAATTTTGCAAAGTTTCATAAAAGCGTATTAATCAGCGGGTTACAATACAAGGCAATTTTAGCCTTAAAAGCTGTTTTTATAATTGTTAACAGTTTCTGAAAAAGCGATTTCACCGTCTGTCCGCTTTTACATTTGTTAAGTTAAAAACCGCCGTCTCTTGCTTTCTTGCTCTTCTATTTCGCAAAAATTATGCAGGAATTTTTCAGAATTATATTTACAAGGTAAATCTTAACATAAATTAGGTACGGATTACACTGGTTTCACAGATTTTTTTTCTTTCCACTAATCTGTGTATTCCGTGAAACTGCGAAGCTGATGAACTCTTATAAAAAGAGAGCAATGCGTGAATAATCCGTGCCTAAAAGAAAGTAGAAGGCTGGTTTCGGCACACCTCCATAAATGACAATATTATTGTCTGGCGCAATGGTATTTCAGCTGGTCAAAACAACCGTAATTTTTATCAGGCTGTCAGAAAGCCAGGATTGAACGCGCATAGCATTTGGTTATGTAATAAGTTCTCACACTTCCAAAGCCCGATTTCAACGCCAGTTCCTCGCGCTTCACCTCCGGGTGTTCGTTCTCATAGCGCATGGCATACTCCATGCGCAGAGTGTTGATGTATTTGTTGAACGTGCCGAAGCGTTCTTTAATAACGATGTGTAGATAAAAATTGTTTATTCCAAGCTGCGACACCAGTGTAGCCTTTGTCAGGTTGGGATTAAGATACATACAGTCATGCTCCACGGCATCACGCACTTGTTGTTCAATCCTGTCCATAGCCGAAACAGGCAGCTTTGTTGCCATTTTCATATCCTCTTCGCCATCCAACCCCTCTTCGTCATCCGTGTTTTCCTCGTCATCCATATCCTTTTCGTATTCGCTGTCACAAGGCTCCGCCAAGTCTGTATTGTCATGGCAATCCGCTGAGGACGCAGTATTGCCACCAGTGTCACTGCTCCCGTGACTGCGGTTGCGGCGGCAAGGGTGGCGCTTGCAAGGGCAGAGTCATAAAAATGCACTCCCCATGCCAGAATTTGAACGACAAGCGGAAGCCAGAAAATGCCCAATGCAAAATGCAGCGGAACAGAGGCCGGGGAAGCTACGGTCTCTTCCGTCTTGCCGTGAATCAATTTCCATACACCTAATGTCACACGGATAAGATAGGCGGTGAGCGCTATGGAAATTATCTCCACCAAACTGACTGCAATATCTTTATAGCGCAATAAGGAATCGCCACCCGCTGCTGCAAAGGCAAACAATATGAGCACCGCAATTACCGGAATGGCATCAATGACCTCTCCATGGCCGACAGAATGCAGAAGCTCACTGAGGGATTTCGCAGGGAACTGCTAAACGGATGCGGTTTCGGTGAAATAATCTGCATAGACGGCAAGGCTGAGTGCGGCACCGTGCTGGCGAACGGCCGAAATCCGGAGATAGAACTCAAGACCAACCAGCGTGCCCTGCGGTATGGGGTGGAAGACTGGCCGATAGAAAGCATGCACTGGGGACTGGACTACAATCTGCTACAAGACAGGATAAAACGCAAGTCTGGCAAATCAGCGCACAATCTTATATGTCAATTATTTATTTTTAAATGAAAGAGCCGTGTTTGGCAACTGCAAATTATCAAGGATAATTAATCGCACAAACTGACTAATATACAAAAAGATGGCGGAAGTCCCACACATTACAGTGCGAACTTCCGTCAAAACTTATTTTAGTCCTGCAATTTTAGTCATTCAGCGCAGACAACATATCTGCAACCTCTGCGTTGATTCGGTCGGCAAACTCAGCCATTGTCATGGTAGCCTGCTCGCCACCGCCCTGCTTACGCATGCTCACAAGTCCCTCTGCCGACTC
>CABSIA010000199.1 GCA_902477645.1 uncultured Prevotella sp.
ACTGATTGTCATCGTTGCCAAATATAATGGCTGCGGCTATCAGCAGCAGCACGGCTGCAAATATTCCCAAGTAACGTCTCATGTCTGCAGAGGCTGTTTTTTATTTCAGCAGTCTGCGGCTGAGTGACCTCACCGGGTACCACACAGAGAGCCAGCCAATGAGGATTACGGTGATGAAGATGAAGAGCACGTCGGAATAATGGACGCTGACAGGGTAGGCGTTGACAACAAATGTGCCGTCGCTGTCGCCCATTCTTACGATGCCGTACTGCTGCTGAAGCCAGCATAGCAGCAGGCCGACGGCGATTCCGATAACGGCGCCGGTGGCTGTTATCATTCTGCCCTCGAAAAGGAAAATGCGGAGTATCTGCCTGTCGGTGGCTCCAAGATGGCGGAGGGTTGCCACATCTGCTTTTTTGTCGATGATGAGCATTGACAGCGAGCCGATGATGTTGAAGCATGCCACAACGAGGATAAAGGAGAGGAACAGGTAGGCTATTACCTTTTCAATCTGCATGATACGGAATGTGTCTTCCTGTTGCTCGAAGCGGTCTTTGACAGTGTATTTGTCGCCGCAGATTTTCTGTATTTTCTCTTTTACGGCATAGAAGTCGCTGCCGTCTTTGAGTCTTAGCTCGAGAGAGGTGAGCATGCCCTGCATGCCGAAAAGGTTGCGGGCAAATGTGGTAGATGTAACGATATAGTTTTTGTCGTATTTCGACTGCTTGACACAGAATACAACTCCAGATGAGATCAGCGAGTCGACAACAAAGCCCTGTGTGGGGTCGGATATGTCGATTTGTCCTTCCCTGACGGGCGCATATATGTGCATATATCCGTTCCAGCGTATGCCAAGCCCCATGTCTTGAGCCAGCACAACGCCTGGTGTCCCGTATTCAAGGTTGCCTGCATGCAGGTTGAACTGCCCGTTGCCGAGCAGTATGTCGTTGATGTGGGTAAGCTCGTCGAAGTTGTCGTCGACACCTTTTATAGTCACCATTTTCTGGTTGCCGTTGTAGACGGCGAGCGCAATGTCCTCAACGCATTCTGTAGCCACGTCAATTTCCTCAAGCTCACGGATTTTTGTCAGTATGGGGTCATCGCATGGCGCACTCTTCCCTTTTACCGGCGCAATTTCTATTTGCGGGTCGAAGGTGGTGAAGAAAGATGCCACAAGGTCGTGGAAGCCGTTGAATACGCTGAGCACTATGACAAGGGCGGTGGTGGCAACGGCAACGCCGACCATAGATATCGCGGAGATGATATTTATGGCATGGGTGCTCTTTTTGGAAAAGAGGTAGCGGCGGGCTATGAATAGGGGAAAGTTCATTCTTCGTGTTGTGTGTTGAGGCTGCTATTTTTTTAGAAGCTCATCGATACGGTCGAGGTAGTCGAGGCTGTCGTCGATGAAGAAGCGCAGCTCAGGTATGATGCGCAGCTGGTTGCGCACGCGTGTGCCAAGCTCGTAGCGTATGGTCTTCTCGTTGGCTACGATGTTCTTTAAAATCTCCCCGCCTTTCTCCGAGGGGAAGATGCTGAGATATGCCGTGCAGATACTGAGGTCGGGACTTATGCGCACTCTCGTGACGCTGACAAGCACACCGTGCATCATTCGTGTCTGCGACTGGAAAATTGCGGCAAGCTCTTTCTGCAGCAGTCTTGATATTCTGTTTTGTCTTGTTTCTTGCATTCTGTATAGTTATTAATTATTAATTCAAGTTTAGTTCGGGGTAGGGCCGCTATGTATAGCGGCCGCAACTTGCTGTTGCTGTAATGATTGCTATTTTCGATTGCGGCCGCTATACATAGCGGCCCTACAAAAATAGGTGATATTTCTTTATCCCAAGTCTATGTGGCGGACGCTCACTTTCTCGTGCAGGAATATCTGTGCTGTTTCCTGAAACTTGTCCTCGCTCTCGGTGGTGAGATATTGGCAGGTGCCGCCCTTGGTTAGCATGTTGTCCATGGCTGTGTGCCGGTTTAGATACGAGCGCAGGCTGTCGGCGACATATTCGCCTTGCGGAATTATGCGTACGCCTTGTGGCACATGCTTTACAATGCTGCTCATCAGGAGGGGATAGTGGGTGCATCCAAGAATAATGGCGTCTATCTCGGGGTCTTTGCGCATCAGCATGTCGATGCGCTTTTTTACGAAGTAGTCGGCGCCGGGACTGTCGGCCTCGTTAGCCTCTACGATAGAGGCCCATAGCGGGCAGCCAATGCCAGACAGTTTGATGTCGGGGAAAATTTTAGCAATCTCCATCTCGTAGCTTCCGCTCAGAATTGTTCCCGGTGTGGCAAGCAGTCCTACGTGGCGTGTTGTGGTAAGGTTGCCGATTATCTCAGCAGTTGGTCTTATTATTCCCAATACACGGCGGCCGGTGTCCCATTGCGGCAGGTCACGCTGCTGGATGCTTCGCAATGCCTTGGCAGAGGCTGTGTTGCAGCCTAAGATTACAAGCTGGCAGCCCATGGAGAACAGTTTCAGCACAGCCTGTCGTGTGAACTGATACACCACCTCGAAAGAGCGTGAGCCGTATGGTGCCCTGGCATTGTCGCCAAGGTACATGTAGTCGTATTCGGGCAGCCGCTGACGTATGCCGTGCAGAATGGTAAGTCCGCCATAGCCGGAGTCGAAGATACCTATAGTACCGGGAGATTTTGAAAACATAGTGAAAAGTTTGGCCCCCCTGCCCCCCCGTGGGGGTATGAGGATTGTCTTTTATTTGCAGCACCCCCCGCCGGGGGGCAGGGGGGCTTGTTTATTTTGCCGCATCCTTTATTGCCTGCGTCGCATCCTCGCCAAAAGCAGGATTGATGAAAGGCACGGTGTTGGAGTCAATGTTCAGTATGAAGGCATAGCCCTTCGCCTTGCCGACCCTAAGGACGGCGTTGGCAAGAGAGGTCTTGAGCTGTCCGAAGATTTCTGTCTCAGCCTCTTTTAGCAACCGCTTGGTCTCGTCCTTGAATGCGAGATTTTTCTCCATCAGCTCCTTTATCTCAGCTTGTCTTTTTCTTAAAATAGCAGGGGCGAAGTCACGCTGCCCGTCGAGAAACTCCTCATATTTGGAGTTGAACTCGTCTTCCGCGCGTTTCATCTCTGCCTCATATTTCGCCTTCAAATCAGCAAGCTTCTGTTTCGCTGTAGCATATCCTGCCATGGATTCCAGTGCCTGCTGATAGCTGAAATAGCCGTATTTGAGTTGTTGCGCCTGCTTGTGGAGTGTGGAGTCTTGTGCCAGTGCGTTGCCACACAGCACAAGCATTATGGCGAGAGCCAATAATCTGATAGTCTTCATACTTTAAGCTTCGTTAGAAAATAATTGTTTTTTGATGTCTCATAAAAATGAAAATATCTCCAGACCTTGCTTTGTACAAAGTCTGGAGCCGTTTTGTTGAGCCGTCAGTGGCTTATTTCATTTTTGTAAGCTCACTCTGTACCTTTGAGGTAACATCCTCAACATTGGTACCTGTGTAGATAGCCGCGCCTTCCTCGAAGATGTAGGTGAAGCCTCCTGCGTTGCCGACATTCTGGATGGCGTTGCGGACTTTTGTTATAACAGGCTGCATTTTCTCCTGCTGAGCCTTCTGCAGCTCCTGCTGGTTGTCCTGGTAGGTCTGCT
>CABSIA010000200.1 GCA_902477645.1 uncultured Prevotella sp.
CTCCTCCCTTTAATGCCAACGAATCGAGCCTGCGCTGCTCTAAAAGCTCTTTGCGCGATTTCATCCGCCTCTCCTTTGTTGTGCTCTCGCACGAACATATCAGAAGCAATATTGCAGAGGTTATTAAAAGTATATATTTATACATTGTTTGTCATCGTTTGATTACGTAAGTGCAAAGATAAATAAAAAAAACGATTTCTTTGCACCCTTACACAAAAAATCGTTTTTTTATTTACCTTTAAATAAGTCAGGCTGTACTCGGGAACAAAAAAAAAATTCAATTTTTCTTTTGTATTCCACTCGTTTGGATAAATTTCTCACGCTCAAGAATGCAAATACATTTGTGTTCTCTTCGCTCAATCGAAATTTTGCACTACCTTTGCAGCATGGCAAAAGACAAGACAGCATACGTGTGCTCCAACTGCGGACAGGAGTCAGCGAAATGGATAGGCAAATGTCCTGCCTGCGGACAATGGAACACATTTAAGGAAATTAAGATTTCGAACGACACAGGCACACTTGCCGCACGCAACGCCGCCGCCGACATGCACAAGGCGATGACGCACAGCGGCGCAAAGCCTATATTGCTGAGGGATATCTCGTCACAGGACGAACCACGTATAAGCCTTAACGACAACGAATTAGACAGGGTACTGGGTGGCGGACTGGTACCGGGAAGCATTGTTTTGCTCGGCGGCGAGCCAGGCATCGGAAAAAGCACCTTGGTTCTGCAAACCATTCTCAACATGCCCTGCAAGCGGATTTTGTATGTCAGCGGCGAGGAGAGCGCACACCAGCTGAAAATGAGAGCTATGCGTATAAATCAGAACGCGGCAGACAATGTGATGATACTTTGTGAGACTTCGCTCGAAGATATTTTCAAACACATTTCTGACGTAAAACCCGAGATTGTCGTCATAGATTCCATACAGACCATTTACACAGCCGACGTTGACAGCTCTCCGGGCAGCATAAGCCAGGTGCGAGAGTGTGCGTCCGCCCTGCTCCGCTTTGCTAAAACGAGCGGTGTGCCCGTTGTGCTCATCGGACACATAAACAAAGAGGGGACTCTTGCGGGACCGAAAATTCTTGAGCATATTGTTGATACCGTAATCCAGTTCGAGGGCGACAACCACTATATGTACCGAATATTGAGATCGGCAAAAAACAGATTTGGAAGCACGTCGGAGCTTGGCATCTACGAGATGCACCAAAACGGACTGCGGCAGGTTGAGAACCCGTCGGAGCTGCTGTTGTCACAAGACCACGAGGGACTGTCTGGCATCGCCATCAGCTCCGCCATTGAGGGAGTACGCCCATTTCTCGTAGAGACACAGGCACTTGTATCCTCTGCGGCATACGGAACACCGCAACGCTCTGCCACAGGCTTCGACCAGCGACGGCTCAACATGCTGTTGGCTGTATTGGAGAAGCGTGTGGGCTTCAAACTGATGCAGAAAGACGTATTCGTAAACATTGCCGGCGGATTGCGTGTTACGGACTTGGCAATGGACCTCAGCATCATAGCCGCCGTGTTGTCGAGCAATGTCGACACGGCAATTGAGACGGGATGGTGCATGGCTGGCGAGGTTGGACTGAGCGGAGAGGTTCGCCCAGTCAGCAGAATAACACAACGCATAGCCGAGGCACAGAAACTTGGATTTGCCGACATGATTATTCCGGCAAACAACATGCAGGGGCTTGATGCGTCAAAACTCAACATACGCCTGCACCCTGTGAGAAAAGTTGAGGAGGCTCTCAGAAATCTGTTCGGATAAATAGAGATTGTACGGCCGCTATATATACAGCGGCCGCAAACAGCAGGAGTAACCATTACTTCAACCGTAAATTGCGGCCTTTACATGTAACGGCCCTACAATCTTCCAACTTCAAAAAAATAATACAGAAATGAAAACATCAGTAATAATTGTCAGCGGAGGCATGGACTCAATAACCCTGCTCTACGACAAAAAAGACGAGATTGCGCTTGGCATATCGTTTGACTACGGAAGCAACCACAATGCCAAGGAAATTCCATTGGCAAAGATGCACTGCGAAAGGCTCGGCATTGAGCACATAACCATTCCGCTCGAATTTATGCACCAGTATTTCAAAAGCTCACTTCTTGAGGGTGCAGACGCCATACCCGAGGGACATTATGCAGCCGACAACATGAAGTCGACGGTGGTGCCGTTCAGAAACGGAATAATGCTTGCCATAGCTGTGGGCATTGCCGAGAGCAGAGGACTAAAGAAAGTATTGATTGCAAACCACGGAGGCGACCACACGATTTATCCCGATTGCCGTCCGAAATTTATCTCAGCCATAAATGACGCCGCTAAAGCCGGCACTTACACCGATACGGAAGTTGCAGCGCCATACACAAACATAACGAAAACCGACATCGCAAAAATCGGAAAAAGCCTTGGCATTGATTACGCCGAGACATGGAGCTGCTACAAGGGCGGCGAGAAACACTGCGGAAAGTGCGGCACGTGTGTTGAGAGAAAAGAGGCTCTCGCCAAGGCTGGAATAAAAGATAATACAGAATATATGTAAAATCGTATAATCTGTAGGGCCGCTATAAATAACGGCCCTACACCGTAAACCACATCAAAAACCACCCTGCTTATAATCCAAGCTCGTTGGTCTCCTCTATTTCATCATCGTCAAACCACTGGCGCAATTTCTCATGTGCCTTTTCTTTGATGTCATCAGAAACGTCTCCCCACACCTTATGAAGAACATAAAGCAAAACGCTGAGATCGTCGGTAAGACCTACAATAGGAAAAGCGTCTGGCAAAACATCGAGCGGACTTATCAGATATCCCAAAGCGCCAATGATAATTGCCTTATCTTTCACAGAAACTTTGTCGCTTTGCAATGTATAATACAAAATCAGCGAAACGTAAACGAGTTTTGCACCCGCGCGCTTTGCCACACGCGATATTTTCTCGACAAATCCATTGTTGGTGAATTTGTCCCTGTACTGCATAAAATCTGGTAAATTTTCCATCGTTTATCAATATTATCCTAAAAATTATCTACCGCATCAAGATAAGCATCTATCTTGTCATTGCGCATGGCTTTCAGCTTCGAGCGGACACGCCATGTCGTGATGCCCCACCACGAAACCGACAACAATACGCCAATACCAAGACCAACAAGTGTGGCATTGGTGCCAAGAACTGTACCGGCGTGGTCAAATGCTGAGGCGATAAATGTCGGCACAAGCACAATCGTGGCGTAAACCGTAAGCTGATGGGTCTGCGAGCCGGGAATGTCGAGAATATCCTGTTTCTCAGACAAGTAGTCTTCCATGTCTCTTCTGTCAATGCCAAAATCCTGTATCTTCGGAAAACCGTCAGATGTTTCCCAAACATCTATTTTTCTGAGTATATGCTGCTGATAGCTTGTCTCTTGCAATGGTTTCATAAACGCTAAATTAAGGTCGGTTAAATAAAAAAGCAAGACTGCGGGCACGTAAGCCGGGTTCTGTTTCCCACGCTCAGAAAGCGCGGGTGCTCTGTCATCTATCTAATTTGCAAGTCGCCCTGCAACTCAAG
>CABSIA010000201.1 GCA_902477645.1 uncultured Prevotella sp.
ACCGACTACAGCCAGTACCTGTTGGCCGAGAATGCTCATAAGCTGCCCGTCGTTGGCATGTACCTCTGGCTTCAGCCCGAACTCCTTGTATATTGTATTGTTGCCGAAGTTGTGGTCGAAATGTGCGTGGGTTGCTATCAGGTGCTTGGGCTTCAGATTGTTCTCGCGTATGTAGCCGACAATAGCCTCCCGCTCTTCGGGATAGAACGCTCCGCAGTCTACAATTACGCATTCTTGTGTATCGTCGCTCACAACATAGCAGTTTTCCTGCAACATGTTGCATGTGAATTTCTTTATTGTTAACATTGTCTCTGGTTGTTATAATTGGGTGTATGCAACGTATTTTTCTTTGAACCATTCCTCTTTGAAGAAGTTGCTAAGAGGTGTCTTTGTCGCGCGTTTGCCGAATGGTTGCAGCTCGTGTGTCAGGTCGCCTCCCTTCAGACAGAAAATTCCGTTGGGGTGTGAGTTGCGCTGAGTTTTTGAAATGTTTTTCTTCACGATATTAGCCAGCTCCGGCAATGGCATTACCGCACGGCTAACTACAAATTCGTATTTGCCTTTTTCCTCCTCGCCGCGTTTGTGCTCTGCCACCACGTTTTTCAGCTCCAAGGCATTGGCAACCTCTGTGGCAACCCTGATTTTCTTTCCCGTGCCGTCAATCAGTTTGAACTGTACATCTGGGAACATTATGGCGAGGGGAATTCCCGGGAAACCGCCGCCTGTACCAAAGTCAAGGATTGTGGTTCCTGGCTTAAACCTTATCTCTTTTGCAATGCCAAGTGAGTGCAGCACATGGTGCTCGTAGAGGTTGTCGATGTCTTTGCGCGAAATCACGTTGATTTTTGCGTTCCAGTCACGGTAAAGGGCATCGAGCATTTCGAATTGATCAGCCTGTCTCTGGGTGATGTCCGTGAAATATTTCTTTATCAGATTTATCATGTATTCGTATTTTTGATTGCAAAGTTACCAAAATTATCTTTAAGACGGCTTGTTACAGAGTTTTTTTTCAATAATTACACACATTTATTAAATATTTTGCACTACCTTTTGATAAGTTAGGCTGCATTCGGGAATACAAAACAAAACTTCGTGTTTGTTTTGTTATTCCGCTCTTTTGCACTACCTTTTGATAAGTTAGGCTGCATTCGGGAATACAAAACAAAACTTCGTGTTTGTTTTGTTATTCCGCTCTTTTGCACTACCTTTGCAGCCAAATTAGAAATTAACGACGATGCAAAGACATATAGCACTCTTCGATCTTGATGGCGTTGTTTTCGACACAGAGCCACAGTACACTGAATTTTGGGGACAGCAGTTCCGTGAGTTTTATCCGTCTCAGTCAGGGCTTGAGCTGGCGATAAAGGGAATGACGCTTGACCAGATTTTCGATGAGTATTTCAGCGGAATGTCCGGCAGGCAGACTCTGATAAAACAGCGGCTGGATGTCTTTGAACAAGATATGGATTACCGTTATGTTCCCGGTTTCGAGGCGTTTATATCGAAACTCCACGCCATGAATGTGAATACGGCTGTGGTCACAAGCAGCAACCAGATTAAAATGTCGAATGTTTATAGGGTGCGTCCCGAATTTCTGAGCTATTTCGACAAAGTGCTGACGAGTGAGGATTTTGAATATTCAAAGCCTCATCCGGACTGTTATCTGAAAGCTGCGCAATGGTTTGGTGCAGAGGCAGATGAGTGTGTGGGGTTTGAGGATAGCTTCAATGGGTTGAAAAGTCTTGTTGCAGCCAAGATGAAGGTCGTCGCTTTGGCAACAACCAACCCTGTAGAGGCTGTGGCTCCATATGCGGATAAGGTAATTGGCAACTATCTTGGCATAGAGCCTCAGGATGTGTTTTTAGGATAATATTTGAGAAAAAAGATTGTTTATGGATACACAAAACACGCCCGTCCATATCCGTTTGTGGCACCGTGATTTTTGGCTGCTCTCATTGGCAAACTTCCTTTTGTCGGCAATGGTCTATATGTATATACCCATTTTGCCGCGTCATCTGCAGGAATGCCATTCGTTCAGCCTCAACGAAGTTGGAGCAGTGTTTCTTGCATACGGTATAGGGTTGTATCTTCTTGGCGGATTTACACAATATCTCGTACAGAGATACCGCCGAAACAGGGTTTGCTATTTAGAGATTTTGGCGTTGACTCTTCTTCAGAGCACTATGTATTTCAACGAGCATCTGCCTATTTCCCATAATCTGAATTTTGCCTTGGCTCTTACGGTAGCATTGCTGTCGGGAGCACTTATGGGACTTGCGAAAATGACTTTGAACAGCACACTTGTAATCGACACCTGTGAGTCGTTTATGCGCACAGAGGCAAACTACAGCTCATCGTGGTTCGGACGGATAAGCCTTGCTTTAGGACCTGTTGCCGGTTTGGTTGCCAGTCAGCTGTTTGGCTTCAAGTCTACCGTGCTGATAGGATGCGGAATGGGCTTAATGGCATATTTGCTCGTAAAGACACCAAAATTCCCATTCCGTGCTCCTGACGAGAATTTGAGCCTTTGGTCGTCAGACAGATATTTTCTCATCCAGGGCATACCTTTGTTTCTGGTAATGGTTATGGTGTCGGCAGCTGCGGCTGTTATGATTACGTCTGCCATTGGCTACAAATTCTTCGCGTTCATGTTCTGCGGATTTTTGCTGTCTATGATTTCTGAGAAATTTGTGTTTAAGGATGCTGATTTGAAGAGTGAGCCCGTGACAGGACTTTTATGCATGCTGGCAGCCATATTATTGGTAATTTTGCGAAAAATGGCTGTAGTAGAGATTTTGACGCCTGTGCTGTTGGCTTTTGGCTTGGGAATTGTTGCCACACGCTTCCTGCTGTTCTTCATAAAATTGTCGCGGCATTGTCAGCGTGGCACAAGCCAAAGCACATATTTCCTGGGATGGGAGACAGGTTTGGCTCTCGGTTTGGCTTTTTCTTACGGATTGCTTGCCGGAGATGAGGTTAGGATTTATTTTTCGGCATTGACGCTTACGTTACTTCCGCTTCTTGTCTACAATTTCATCGTGCACCCGTGGTATATAAGGAATAAAAACCGGTAGCCGTTCAATTGAGATGTGCTGATGCAATAATCTGAGCCTTTTGCCGTTATAAAAATAATGAAAATTAATTTTGCAAAGACAATTCTCGCATTGCTGGCAATGACATTGACAGCCACAGCCTGCATGGACGACGATGATTTTACATTGTCGTCGGCTCATACACTGTCGTTTGGCACCGACACCCTTTCTCTCGACACAACTTTCTCGTCTGTACCCACACCAACCAAGATGTTCTGGGTCTACAACCGCTCGGGTAAGGGCATTAAAATTGCAAACGTCAGGCTGAGACGTGGAAACCAGACAGGATTTCGTGTAAATGTCGACGGCACATATCTTGGACAACAGGCGGGATGGCAGGCGCAGGATATTGATGTTTACAATAAAGACAGCATCAGGGTGTTTGTCGAGTTGCCTTCACACATAAACGGAAAAAAC
>CABSIA010000202.1 GCA_902477645.1 uncultured Prevotella sp.
ACTCGCTTCTTGTACTACTTCTCTGTCTATGTAAATCTCTCAAAGATCTCTTTCTTAATTGCTCGCCTCCATTTTTTGTTTTGAGGTGAAAGCGTTTGCAAAGGTACGGTGTTTTTTCTGACCCTCCAAACATTTACAGAACTTTTTTATTCAAAAGTTCGTTTTTTAACATTTGTAAACTATTCAGCTACTAAAAAGTCATTAATATATAGGGAAACTATTCAAAAACGTCATCGATATCAGAATTCTCATCTGCATCCGGATCTTTTTGACATGGATTGAAATCCTCAGGAACCCCAAAAGTTGCATCTTTGGAATACCCCAGAGATTTATCTCTATAAACTTTCGTCATGAAATAAGCCCAAATAGGCAAAGCCATAGTAGCGCCCTGCCCCATTGCCATTGAGTCAAAATGAATATCGCGGTCCTCGCCACCGACCCAGCATCCGCTGACGAGCTGTGGTGTAAATCCTATGAACCATGCGTCAGAGTTACGGTTAGTCGTACCTGTCTTGCCTCCGATTTCTCCCTCAAGATTATATTTAAATCTGAGTCTTCTGCCTGTTCCCTCGTCTACCACCGCCATCAGCTCAACGAGCATCTTGTATGTGCTCTCAGAGCTTATAACCTCATTCATGCGCGGCTGGAACTTAGCTATGACATTTCCCTCGTTGTCCTCAATCCGTGTAACGAAGAGTGGCGCACACCGAATACCATTATTGGCAAATACGGTATAAGCGCTGACCATTTCAGCCACCGAGACCTCGCAAGGTCCGAGACAAAGCGCCATGGAAGGATGAATCTCCGGATTGTTGATACCGAAACCATGCAGCAGCTCTACGAACTGGTTAGGATTGAGCTTGCTCATAAGATAAGCCGAAATCCAGTTGTTTGACTGTGCCAGTCCCCATTTCAGCGTAACCATATCTCCATATCTGCTACGGCTTCCGTTTCTTGGAGTCCACGGTTTTCCCGCAACCATATACGTACGCTGCACATTTGGCGCAACGTCGCAAGGCGAAAATCCGTTTTCCATTGCAAGCGAATACAGGAACGGCTTGATGGTAGAACCCACCTGCCGCCTTCCGGCAGTAGCCATATCGTACTGGAAATGTGAGAAATTTATTCCTCCGACATACGCCTTGACATATCCAGTCTGCGGCTCCATGCTCATAAACCCACTTCTAAGGAACGACTTATAATACCGGATAGAATCGTAGGGAGTCATAACGGTATCGACATCGCCATGATATGTGAAAATGGTCATGTCTGTCGGTTTTCTGAAAGAAGCGAATATCGCATTGTCGTCCATTCCCGTAGCCTTCAGACTTCTGTAGCGCTCGCTCTGAAGCATAGATCGCCTCATTATCTGGCTCACTTGCTGAGAGGTCAGCTGGTCGGTGAACGGCGCATTTGGCTTCTGCCTGTTTTCTCTATTGAAAGCCGGCTGCAAATATTTTGCGACATGTCCGTAAACTGACTCCTCGGCGTATCTTTGCATACGAGAATCTACGGTTGTAAACACCTTCAAGCCGTCGGTATAGATATTATACGGCTGTCCGTTTCTCTTGAAGTTTTTGTTGCACCATCCATAAAGCGGATCTGAGACCCACGCAATGGAGTCGAGCACATATTGCCGCTTGTTCCATTCCGGATAGTCACTTTTCTCGGGCCTCTCCGCCATAAGATACTGACGAAGGAACTCACGGAAATACACAGCTGGTCCGTCCTTATGGTCCGTACGGTGGAAGTTCAATTTTATGGAATCATTCTGATATCCGCTGCAATCGCTGTCTGTCAGATAACCGGCCTTTTGCATCTGTGCAAGCACCACGTTTCTGCGGTTTTTGCAACGCTCTGGATACCTTACAGGATTGAACAAAGACGGATTTTTGCACAAACCGATAAGAGTCGCCGCCTCTACCACGCTAAGGTCTTTAGGCTCTTTATTAAAATAGGTGTTGGCAGCCGTCTTTATGCCGACCGCACCATGCAGAAAATCGAAGTAGTTGAGATACAGGGCTATGATTTCCTCTTTTGTGAAATACCGTTCCAGTTTTATGGCAATAACCCACTCTATGGGTTTCTGCAGAAGCCGCTCGGCGGTAGACTTTACGGGGTGTGAATAGAGCTGCTTTGCGAGCTGCTGGGTTATGGTGCTGCCGCCGCCGGCGCTTGTCTGTCCGAGAATGCCTCTCTTAACAACGGCACGCCCTACGGCATAGAAGTCGATGCCCGAATGCTCGTAAAATCTCGCATCCTCGGTGGCAACCAGGGCCTGGACAAGGTATGGCGACAGATTGGAATAAGAAACCGGTATACGGTTTGACTTGTTTATATTCCATGTTCCCAGCACTTTTCCATCAGACGAGTAGACCTGCGTGGCAAATCTGCTGATAGGGTTCTGCAGGTCTTCCATATCGGGCATATAGCCGATGATGCCTTCCCAAATAAGGTAGAAAACCACCACAACCGATGTGACAGCCGTAGCCAAAAATATCCAAAGGAAGGAAATAAATTTCTTTCTCATAATCCTTATCAAATAATATCTTAACACCGGCCAAGCACGACACGGAAATCGGGCAATGCGGTATTTAGTGGGCAAAAATACAACTTTTTATTTAAAAAGCCCAAGACTTTCGAAAATAATATGTAACTTAGCACCGATTTTAGGACATTCAACCAAAACGCAATATGGAAAAACATAATTTTGTCACCATTGCCGACCTGTCGAGAGAAGAGATCATGTATCTTATCGAGATGGCGCAAGAATTTGAAAAACATCCCAACCGGGAACTGCTCAAAGGCAAAGTGATTGCCACCCTGTTTTTTGAGCCTTCAACCCGTACCCAGTTAAGTTTCCAGACCGCCGCCAACCGGCTTGGCGCCCGGGTGATAGGTTTTTCAGACGCCAAGACATCGAGCACGACAAAGGGCGAGACTCTTAAAGACACCATCCTCATGGTGAGCAACTATGCCGACGTGATAGCCATGAGACACTACATAGAGGGTGCCGCACAATATGCCAGCGAGGTTGCGCCGATACCAATCGTGAATGCAGGCGACGGCGCACACATGCACCCCTCGCAGTGTCTGCTCGACCTTTATTCCATCTACAAGACCCAGGGCACACTCGACAATTTGAACATATATCTTGTCGGCGACCTGAAATACGGCCGCACGGTACACTCGCTGATTACCGCCATGCGCCATTTCAACCCGACATTCCACTTCGTAGCCCCCAAAGAGCTCGCCATGCCGCCCGAATACAAGCTCTACTGCAAGGAGCACGGCATAAATTTCCAGGAGCACACGGCTTTCAACGACAAGGTTATATCTGATGCCGACATTATCTATATGACCCGTGTACAGAAAGAGCGTTTCAGCGATTTGATGGAGTACGAGCGTGTGAAGAACGTGTATATTCTGAAAAAC
>CABSIA010000203.1 GCA_902477645.1 uncultured Prevotella sp.
ACCATCAGCGACGTCATCCTGTTCCCCACGATGAAGCCCCAGAGCTAAGAAAGCATTGTGGCACAACGGTTACAGGTGATACAACCTCTGGTTTGACACCACTTTTACACCAATTCACTTTGAATTCAACATGGCTACTAAGGAGTGCCCCGTCTTTGACGGGGTGCTTTCTTTAGCCATCATACATATATCAGCGTAAAAAATAAGGGCAGGTTTGGGAAATCAAAATCCCATTCCTGCCCTTTTCTTTTTAGCAAAATCTGTACCGAAAAATATATAGTATTCGTGACAACGCACAAAAAATGAGAGCGTGCTTCAACAGCAGCTCTCATATATCTTGTCTATTTGACATTTACACCGAAGTCCTTTATAATGGCTTTTGTGGAATCCACCGTCCGCGTCGAGTTTCCGGGTTCAGTCATAGCCCATCTCCTTTGTAGACGGTGTACGGTTAAAAAGACGGTTGCCTGTCATCCCGCGAGTGCGGAATGGAGGCGTGTATGTAGCCCTCGCGGGAAATTTTTCTCAGGGAGGTGACCATACATAACTCTTCAAGAAGTTTTTTGGATTGCGTCTATCTGCTGGATTCTTATCCAAGCATGGGACAAGTTCTATAACAGAAAGAAGTGAGCCGTCTGTCGCAAGCAGAGCGGCTCACTGTCGTTTGAGGGTTAAACCCTCTTCCCAGTAAGAATGTATGTTTGTGGCAACCGTCTGGGTTTCCACCGCAGGGGGCGCTTGTTAGCAGCAGGCGCTCTCTGTGTTATTATTATAGACTACTTCAACGGTATTTGTCAAATGAATTTTCTGTTAGCGTTTTCTTTCAGATTTCTCCTACGTCAGCCTGTGGGAACCGCATAACCCTTAGTCAAGCTCCGCAAGTGTACGGATGCTGACCCCATCACTTGCTTCAACGCTATGGCGGACAGTCCTGCTGCCGCCTATAAAGAATATTTACACCCACAAAATATTCTTTAGATATTATTTTCCAAATGCGATGATTGCGCCAATGATGCCAGATACAAGCAAGGTAGAGATGCAAGTAATGATTGCAACCTTGACAGTGTTGACATTGTTGGCGATTTGCTTATACGGTTTGTTCTCGGTTTCATTAACCTTCTCAGACAATTTACGTTCGGTCTCCTGCCATGCTTTTGCTTGCGCATCTACCTTACGATTGGTGTCATCCACCTTGCCCTCGATATTACTGACACGCTGTGCAATGAGCTCAACGGAAGTAGCGATTTTATAGATAGCCTTCTGCTCACTCTGGATTTCCTTCAGCTCACCTTCTAAGTTGTCAATTCTGTGTGTATTGGACTTGCATCGCTGCTCAGTCTCAATTAACAGTAATACACCAAACTACAACCTCTATTTGACTGATGACAGCTCAACTCGCTTTCAGGAATGGCGCAACCAGATGAATGGAACCGAGAACTCCAATATGGTAAAAATCGATGCTGCCCTTGGTGAGAAAGCAAACAGCAGTGTGGCAATCAATACCACACTGCTTGCGTCTGCATGGGTTGGTGTCGATGCGCCCTACACGCAAACCCTCACGATTAGCGGGCTTACTGCATCGCAGAACGGCACAATCTCTGTTGCTCATAATGCGACTGCAGAACAGCGTGAAATTGCTCGTGAGGCAATGCTCTCAGTTATCGGACAGGCTGATGGTACATTGACTATCGCCGCTGATGGCGAGATGCCAGAGCGTGACATTCCTGTTTACATCATTCTCTTAGGTTAAAGGAGGGGCGTAAAATGCCTATTTTATCTAACTTCCCCGGCGGCGCAGGTTCAGGCAGTGGTGGTCTGACACTTGCGGCTGTCTCCGGTATTACCACGCAGGTTTCTTCTGGGAAAGTCTATGTGAAGTGGACTGACCCTGATGACCTCGTTGTGGCAGGTTCTACGATTGCTGCTTGGGGCGGCACCCTGCTTGTTCGTAAGGCAGGCTCCGCACCTACAAGCCGTCGTGACGGCACTATCGTTCTCGATAGTAAAACACGAGACGCTTATAAGAATACTTACTTCTGTGACAGTGGTCTGTCCAACGGAACGAAGTATTACTATAAGTTCTTCCCCTATACAACTGCAAATGCCTACACTGACAGCACGGATGACGAATTCAATGCGATTCCGACTGTTCAGGTTGCAGGCATCACAAGCTGGAATGTTACCGGCATGAGTGCCTCTTCTGAAGCAGGCAACGGCAAGATGACCGTTAAGTGGACTGACCCTTCTGCTTCTATCTCTGCCGATGGCGTGACTCTGGCATCGTGGGCAAGCACCACAATTGTTGTGAAGAGCGGCAGCTATCCTACAAGCAAGGATGATTCCGGCGCTGTTTATACGCTAAAGGTCACAACACGCAACCAATATTCCAGCACGCCGTTGACGATTACCGGTCTGACGAACGGAACGAAGTATTACATTGCTTTCTTCCCAGAGACCACGGACGGCGGCATCAACACCTCTACGTCTCAGCGGACAACTGGTACAGCAAACCGTATCACGATTGCGAACGTACCCGCCCAGAGCGGCACACTGACCTATTTTCCACCATTCCAAACCTACCAAGAAACGGTTAAGCCTTGGTGGGGTGAGCCATCTTGTACTTGCAAAACAAATAGCTAAGGAGGACACAATGCAGAGAGTTGGAGAATTTGAAAAGGTCAGCTTTGAACAGTTCCGTGACGCGATGAAAGATGAATTCTATAGGGGGCAGGAATTGCCGCCTGCCATCGAAGATGACCTTAGAAAGATGTGGGAGAAAATTGCACTCCCCAGCAGAGCAACGACTGGCTCCGCCGGTTATGACTTTAAGGCACCATTTACATTTGAGATGCGCCCCGGCGAAACAATGAAGATTCCCACCGGTATCAGAGTGAAGATTGACGAGGGCTGGTGGCTCGGTTGCCTGCCGCGTAGTGGTCTGGGCTTCAAGTTCCGTATGCAGTTTGACAATACGATGGGCGTTATCGACAGTGATTATTACTTCTCCGACAACGAGGGGCACATCTTCGCCAAAATTACAAACGACAGCAAGAGTCAAAAGATTGTGCACGTTGAAGCCGGTAACGGCTTTATGCAGGCAATCTTCATTCCGTATGGGATTACATACTCCGATGATGCAACCGGCGTCAGAAACGGCGGTATGGGCTCCACGGACAGCAAGGCGTAAGAGGAACCACACATGAAAGACTCATCTTCGAAAGGTCTTGGATTTTGCGACGTACTCGCCGTAGTTTTTATCGTTCTAAAGCTGATTGGCGTGATTGACTGGAGCTGGTGGTGGGTACTTGCGCCTGTCTGGATTCCGGTTATTATCGTAGTCATTGCTTACATAGTAATCAGTATCGTTGATTAGGTTCCTTTTTACTCAAGAGGTAGACATGGGGCTGGCTTCACTGCCAGCCCTTTCTTTTTTAC
>CABSIA010000204.1 GCA_902477645.1 uncultured Prevotella sp.
AAATATCTCTGATTACCAACTTTTTAGACTGTTTTCTTATCCCGAACTGGCGTATTTCATCATTTTAGGTGGAAAAATCCGTAAAAACGGATTTTTCTATCACCATTATTGGTATTTCTTCCTTTTCTGCCATAAATAGTCTTATCTTTGCATCGAAAACCTAAAACATATTTAAAACTTAAACAAAATTTCATGAATACTTTAAAGGTGTGGATTTTCATTCTGCTGGTTTCTTGTCTTTGTGTACAGAGTGTACAGGGGCGAGATACGATTCGCATCAATTCAGTCGGTACAAATGTTATCTTGGATTGCAATGTTGACTATCATATCAGTGCAAATGCCGATGCTGTCGCTCAAAATTGCAAGATTGACCTCTGTGGTGATGATGCTTGGCTCTTCTTTGACAGTATAAAGCCAAATGATGTTGTAGCTAAATATTCTGATGCGATAACCATATATGGAAAGCATGCTAAGTTTGGTGAAAATGCCAGAATATCTTTGTTTGGCACAGGTACTGTCGTTATGGCTCATGGTTTCGACTATTGCCCTCTCGCAGCCTTTGACGACGTAAAGTTTGGTGGCAATGCCGACAATTACGCCTTGTTATATTATTATACCAATTGTGCGCCCGACAGCGCACCGTCAAATTTAGTCAAGTCGCTTTACCTCGACAACAAGATTCGCTCATTCAAGCTCAAGAGAGGATATATGGCTACTCTCGCCACAAATTCCGATGGAATGGGCTATAGTAGAGTGTATATAGCCGATACAGCAGATTTGGAGATACCGCAGCTTCCTTTGGAGTTAGATCGAAAAGTTAGTTACATCCGCGTGTTCAAGTGGAACTATGCCACCAAAAAAGGTTGGGCAGGCAGCAAATGGGAAGCTATGCCTGATGGACTGAAGTACGCCCCCGAGCAAGCCGACTTTACCAATTCCACATGGTACTATAATTGGGGAAGCCGTCCTACTGTCAATCCGCTCAATGCCAACAAGAACTACAACCAAGAGTTTGTGCCCGAGAAGTGGGGCGCAGGTGGCTTATGGAATAGCCTTTATACCATAGAGGATGCTTGCCATCTTATTGGTTACAATGAGCCTGACCACAGCGAGCAATCCAATGTGTCGGTAGAGAAAGCCATTGAGGAGTGGCCGTTGCTTATGCAGACAGGTATGCGTCTTGGGTCTCCTGCCACAACCGACTTCTCTTGGCTTTATAATTTCATGAATCAATGCCGAAAACTCAACTATAGGGTCGACTATGTGGTCTTGCATGCCTAGTGGGGTGGTCTTTCTGCTGCTGAGTGGTATAAAAAGCTGAAAGCCGTGCACGACCGTACAAAACGTCCTATTTGGATAAAGGAATGGAACAATGGGGCGAACTGGACTAAGGAGACATGGCCGTCTTCGCAGACAGAACAATATGCCAAGCAGCTGCGCGACATAACAGCCATAGTCTCGATGCTCGACACGTGCAGTTTTGTGGAGCGTTACTCCATCTACAACTGGGTAGAGGATAAGCGTATGATTATCGACAAGCATGGCAAGCTCACTCCCGCAGGGCAGTTCTATGCCGACAAAGAGTCGCCATATTTTTTCAATAGAGATAATGAAGTGGCGGCGGAATGGCAGATTTTAGAGGCTCCTGTACTTTCTTACGACTCAATTTCTGCTGACGGAAAACTTTCTCTTAGCTGGACTGATGTGAATGGCGAGCAGATAGCGGGCTATCAGTTGCGAGAAAACAACAGGGTCGTTTCCGAGATGCCCCACTATAATGTAGCACTCGACCCCTTGCCGTTGGCAGACACTCGTTACTCTGTTGTCTCAGTGCCGGCAGATGCCAATAAGAAAGGCTTGGAGTCTAACTATATTGATGTTTCCGTGGCTGACAATTCCACTGAAGATTGGCTTTTTTCTGGCCAGGCTCTATTGCGCAACGATTGGCAGCCCGTCGTCTATCGCAATTCTTTGTCGGCTTCTCCACTCGCTTTTGCCGGAGTGCCAACCTATCGTAATAAGCAGCCTCTCACCACCCGCATCCGCCGCATATCTCCTTTTGCTGTTGACTTGCGGCTCCAGACATGGAACTATCAGCAAAATCCATCGTTCTATAATCCCGACACCTTGGCATATATGGTTATGCCCGAAGGTACATATACCGATGGCTGCATGCGCCTTGAGGCAAAGCGCATAGAGGGTGTAGATGAGAACTGGAGACAAGTTGCGTTCGATGCACCTTTTGCCGACATTCCTGTAGTGGTGGTGTCTCCCCAAAAGAGCAATACCGATACCACTTTCGCATTGTGTGTTCGTAATGTTACTCGCCAAGGATTTGAGCTGAGGCTCAGATACGAGGGCGAAGTTCACAATAAAACCTATGAGGAGAGCGTGGCGTATATGGCAGCCACCGTAGGCTCAGGCAACTTCTGTGGAAAGCGGGTAGTTGCGGGTTTGACACCCGATGCCTCTGTGGGCAGCAATCTCAAGGATGCTTATAGTGTGTCTATAGGCCATGACTTTGGCAGCCTGCCTTTGGTGTTTGCTCAGATGCAGACGGAGAACGACACAATAACATCTACGCTTCGTCTCTCAGAACGTCATAATGATGGCTTCACGATTTTCAAGGACCGCGAAAAATCAGTTGCTCATGAGATGGTGAAACCTGAACAGGTGGGGTGGATTGCCATAGACAATATTGAGACCTCTTATATATGTAATAATATGGCTGCTACCACTCCCGCATCTTGCTATACTCTATCAGGCATTCGTTTTTGCAATGCGGACGGAAAAAAAATTGTAGGTAGAAAGAAAGGCTATAAATCAACCGAGATATTAATGTTTAATTATTAACGATTCAATTATGAAATCCAATTGTCTTAAACTTTTGTCTTTGGCCCTGTTGATGGGCATGACAAGTGGTGTCGGGTATGCAGTTCCTTTGGCTAATGACGATGGTTCTTCCTTAGTCGTCAAGTTTGCTGCCAAAAACGGAGCATTGGCACGCGGTGCCACATCAACGATGCCAGAGATTTTGAAGCTCAACGGTACTGGTGCCACGGCAACAGTCTTTGTTGAGGCTATGGGGTTGGAGCAAGATGTGCAGGTTTCTGTCACTACGGGCTTCTCCGTCACCCCTTCCGTAATCAAGGCAGGCACGGAGTCAGCCGAGATTACCGTTACCAACACCTCTACCCGCAACAACAACGAGGGCAAACTCATCCTGCGCAGTGGCGATGTCCGCACTTACGTGAATCTGTCTTCCACAGGCACCCCGTTGCCAGTGAGGGACATCTCAGCCAATCCCGCATACTCGGGTGGCACGGATGCCTTGAAGACCTTTGCCGGCTTCACCCCCGGCAGCAATGG
>CABSIA010000205.1 GCA_902477645.1 uncultured Prevotella sp.
TCTACACAAAATACAGCAAATCTATATTCATATATTAATTTATCCCCAGTATTTTTCTACTGGGCCAGAAATACTGTTTGAAGAATACCCGGACATGCAGAAGGCATACGGACTCTGTCATTCCCTGCGAATGATATTCTCAAAGAACACAATCAAAGATGCGGCCCGGCTGTCGATGGCCAAATGGTACAATAAGGTGGAGGAAGCCGGTTTCCATTCATTCAACGTCATTGCCGCGACATTCTACGAACATTACGATGAAATTCTTAACTTCTACAAGGTCATCAAATGCTATGGCTGAATCGTTCAATGCTAAAGTCAAACTCTTCCGTGCTAATCTCAGAGGTGTTGCTGACAAGAAGTTCTTCCTTTTCCGTATTGCAAAACTTTATGCTTATCCCCACTGATTTTCTACTGACCCCAAAACATCACACAAAACACCGGGTGAACAACAAAAAAAATCCCTGCAACCTCCGAAGAGATTACAAGGAAACACCCCTGTGGGCGTTGACGGATTCGAACCGCCGACCCTCTGCTTGTAAGGCAGATGCTCTAAACCAGCTGAGCTAAACGCCCTTACTTCTTGTAAGCGGTTGCAAAGGTACGAAGAATTCTGTAATCCACCAAATTTTCAAGCTGTTTTTTTGTTTAAACATAGAAAAAATAAAAAAAATTGGAATCATATACATAATTTTACCCCAAACACACATTGCAACATAACCAACTACAATAAAGACAACAGGGGTGTGCAGAAAAATCAGCACACCCCTGAAATACTATTCGTTATAAAAACGTCAAGACACTATATTACTCAGCAACCTGAACAGTAGCACGACGGTTGAATGAAATTGGAGACAGATGGTCTACACCACCCTTACCTACAGAGTTAATCATGTCGCGGCTTACACCAAGCTTAACGAGTTCGTTAGCAACAGCTGCAGCACGGTCCTCAGAAAGCTTCTGGTTGAACTTAGCGCTACCTGTTGCGCTGTCAGCATAACCTGTAACAGTGAGCTTGAGGTTATTGTCCTTAGCATACTTAGCAATAGCCTTTACGTTTACGAGATCCTTCTGAGAAGCAATCTTTGCACGGTTGATGTTGAAGAATACAGAAACAGGAGTTGTAACGAATTCCTTAACAGCCTTAGGAGTCTCTACTGGCTTCTGGTTAGCGAGCATGTTCTTCAGGCGGGCATTCTCTGCGTTAGCATCGTTGAGCTGTGCGTTGAGAGCATCGATCTGAGACTGAGAGAGAGCCTTGATAGCGTCAACATCTGGAGTTTTCTCCCATGTTGCCTTACCGAGGTTTAACGTCAAGCCAACTTCAGCATAGAGGTTGTTGTCCTTCTCTTCCCAACCACGTGTACGTCCGCTGAGGTTTTTCTCTGTGCAGTTGTCGAAATCTTCCTCAAGACGGTTCCAGCCAATTTCTGCGTAGATGTTAGCACGCTTGCAAAGGCGCCATGAAGACTGGATACCAGCACTGAGCTGCATAGCGTATCTGTTAGCGCTGCAGTTACGAGAAAGGCCACCACCGAAGAAAGGAATTACGTTCCAAACACGTGTCGGATTGTAACCGAACAACAGGTTGCTGGCATTCAGCATTACGTGCTCGTTCAATACCCAATACTTAAATTCGTCTGTTGGGTTCTGTGGACCAACCTGCTTTGCATTCCAAGCCTGAAGTTTAGTACGAAGACCGATACCAGGAGTAAACCACTTACCAACAGCGATAGCACCGCCCCAAGATGTACGGTCACCTGCAAAAAGGCCATAGTGATCACCATTGTCAAGGTCAAGTCCATGTTCCTGGTTTGAAATCCAAGAATTGAAATTGCCACCCACCTGGATGAACCAGTTACTCCAGAAAGAGTTGGTAGCCACACTGTACTTCTGTACAGGGTCAGTGTCCTGCGCATTGCTGCCAAGAGCTACACCGGCAAAAGCCAATGCCATCAAAAACTTTTTCATACTCTTATAAAATTTAATTAATACAATTTCTCTTATATCGCTTATTTCCGCATACTTTGGTGCAAAGATAGTATTTTTTTTCATTCCTACCCATTTTTTTTTAAAAAAAGTGTCACACAAAGGAGAAAAACTGCTTTTTTGTAAAATTTTTCTACAAAAAACATAACGTCATCCTAAAAGATGCTCCATTTCAGCCTGCTTAAGAATGCCTATAATACGCTTGCCGTCAGGTGTGACATTGGGATTTTGGCACAGGAAAAGAGAATTTACAATGCTCTCCATCTCCACGTTTGCCAACACTTGTCCCTGGGGTATAGCCGCAGCTCTTGCCATAGACAAGGCGAGCGACGAATCTATATCCGCCTTCATGCTTACGGTGTTCTCTGCGGCAGTATCTACCATATCGAGAACGAGCGTGGCAGGAGCAATTCCCTCAAGTCCGGCAGGTACACCGTTTATGGCAAGATTACCTGCGCCGAGGTCTTGCAGGTCGAACCCCATCGCCTTCATCTCGTCGGCAACTTTTTCAAATACTATTCTCTGGGAAGGAGAAAGCTGAACACTATCTGGGAAAAGCAGTTGCTGAGTGTTTGACTTTCGTGAGGCAAGCCTGCTGAGATATTGCTCATAGAGAATGCGCACGTGTGCCCTATGCTGGTCAATTATCATAAGTCCCGACTTAACAGCCGTCATTATATACGTGCCCTTATACTGATAATGAGACGGGGCCTTGTCCTCTATAACTTCAGATATTCGCCTGGATTGTCCGGCATTATCAGCAGCGGTGTCGGCAAAGAGACCGGAAGGCTGCTCTGTATGTGTCTGTCCAAGCCCAAGCCCCTGATACAGCTGTTCCCACTGGTCGGGAACATTTGAGGCGGTGTTCAGACGAGACTCAAATGTCATTCCTGTGCCCCTGCCAGCAGACGGCTTCTTGATATCAGCATCATCCGAAGCAAACGGATTATAATTAGGATTATAGTTTATCTTGGGAGCACAGATATCACCATCTGGAGAATAGACCGGTATATCGGGTTTTCCCTGAACATCAAAGTCTATGGTCGGGACATCGTTATACACACCAAGGCTTTCTTTCACAGCCGCTGCCAATATCTGCCATATCGCCTGCTCGTTCTCAAACTTTATCTCGGTCTTTGTCGGGTGTATGTTTACGTCAATATCTTCCGTGTTTACTTCGAAAAAGAGGAAATAGGGCACCTGCTCGCCCTGCGGCACAAGCCTTTCGTATGCCATCGTGACAGCCTTGCTGAAATACGGATGCTTCATAAAACGGCCGTTGACAAAGAAATACTGGTTGGGCATTTTCTTGCGTGCAGACTGAGGCTTGCCGATGAAGCCGCTGATGGCGCATACAGAAGTCTC
>CABSIA010000206.1 GCA_902477645.1 uncultured Prevotella sp.
TAAGCTGTCAACCCGTCAACTTTCCAACTCGCCAACTCGTCAACCCGTCAACTTGTCAACTCGTCAACTCGTCAACCCGTCAACTTGTCAACTCGTCAACTCGTCAACTAAAAAAATGAATTATCGACATCAAGCCATATCATCGTTACTGACACTGGTTTTTGTGGCAACAGCACAGCTCGCTTTGGCACAGACATTTACCGGACATGTTTCTGAAAAGGAAAATGGCAAGGCCTCTGTTACCATTATCCAGAGCCAGGAAATAGAGAAACTCGTTAACAGACGCCCTGCCACAGCCGATAACAAAAAACAGACAGATAATCAGGCAAAAAAAGAAGCAGACAAAAAAGAACGGGAAAATGCTGCAGCATTGCTGAAGCAGCATGACAGCGAACAGCAGCATAAGCAGAGCCGTACAGAGACTGATGTTGACGCTGATGACGATGATATGAGCATACCTACCGTCGATATGCGCAAGAAGGTCATGCGCAACAGCTACAAGGTACCGGGCTATAGGGTGCAGGCGTTTGCCGGGCGTAACTCTAAGGCTGACCGCATAAAGGCTGAGTCCGTGGGAAATGCTATCAAAATGAAATATCCCGACCAGCCTGTTTATGTGCATTTCTATTCTCCACGCTGGATATGCCGTGTAGGAAACTACCGCTCATACGAGGAAGCCTCGAAAATGCTGCATCTCATACAGGCAATGGGATATAAATCGGCAACCATAGTGAAGGGACAGATTACAGTGAAGAAACAGTAGGGATTGTAGGGGCACCGTGAGGGCAGCTTTTTAACCTGCCACAAATAAAGGTGGTTTGGAAAATCACACTCCCTGTAATATATGGCAGGTTAAAAAACGGCCCTCCCTGTGCTCCATACAATTTCAAAATTAAATATATTCAGATGATTCCAGAAACAGAATTTCGTGAAGGCCTTGAGAGCCTTGCCGGACATTATCACGACATATTGACACTATTGGGCGAAGACCCGACCCGTGAGGGATTGCAGAAAACCCCGATGCGTGTGGCAAAGGCCATGCAGGTGCTTACCCGCGGATATTTTCAGGACCCTCACAAAGTGCTTACCGACGCACTTTTTAAGGAGGATTACAACCAGATGGTTATTGTTAAGGATATCGATGTGTTCTCACTTTGTGAGCACCACATGCTGCCGTTCTACGGAAAAGCCCACGTCGCATATATTCCTGACGGACACATCACGGGGCTTAGCAAAATTGCCCGTGTAGTCGACATCTACAGCCACCGCCTTCAGGTGCAGGAGCGGCTTACGCAGCAAATCAAGAACTGCATTCAGGAAACGCTTAAGCCGCAGGGCGTTATGGTTGTCATTGAGGCGCGCCACATGTGCATGCAGATGCGTGGGGTGGAAAAACAGAACGCCATAACCACAACCAGCGATTTCAGCGGAGTATTCAACAATCTCAACACCCGTCAGGAGTTTATGAGCCTTCTGAGAGGATAAAGGCGGATTCTATAAATTCCCACCTAAATCTAAAAGAATAATTTACGGCAATGAAATTTATCTCTTGGAACGTAAACGGCCTCAGGGCTTGCGTGGGTAAAGACTTTGAGAAGTCGTTTGCCAGTCTTGATGCCGACTTTTTCTGTCTGCAGGAAACAAAAATGCAGGAGGGACAGCTCGACCTTAAGTTTCCCGGTTATCATTCTTTCTGGAACTACGCCGAGAAAAAAGGATATTCCGGTACAGCCATTTATACACGTCATGAGCCGTTGGCTGTGACTTACGGCATCGGCATCGGCGAGCACGACCGCGAGGGAAGGGTTATAACTCTTGAAATGCCCGATTTTTATCTTGTCACGGTTTACACCCCGAATTCTCAGGACGGACTGCGCCGTCTCGACTACCGCATGCGGTGGGAAGCGGATTTCCTTGCCTACCTGCAGCATCTCGACGCTCTGAAGCCTGTTGTTGTCTGCGGCGACCTTAATGTGGCACATCAGGAGATTGACCTCAAAAATCCTAAGACAAACCGCCGCAATGCGGGCTTTACCGACGAGGAGCGTGAGAAGTTCTCAACCCTTCTCGCCGCAGGCTTTACCGACAGTTTCCGCTTTCTGCATCCTGACCAGATAACCTATAGCTGGTGGTCGTACCGCTTCAAGGCGCGTGAGAAAAATGCGGGCTGGCGTATCGACTATTTCGTTGTCTCCAACCGTCTGCAGCCCAAAATCAAGGTTGCCGATATCCACACCGAAATTTTCGGTTCAGACCATTGTCCCGTAGAGCTTGTTTTGGAATGAAACCCGCCGCTTTTCTTTTGTTTTTTCTTCTCTCCAGCCCGCTGCATACGGTTGCCGGCAGCCACTCCGATATTGATGTCGTTTTGTTTGGCGACTCCAATACATGGCTTGGCGGTGACAGCTGCTGCAATCCAAAGGGATGGAGCAAATGGTTTGTTGAGGCTTTTGGCCCCAAATCGTGTGTAAGCTATGCCCGGAGTGGAGCAACCTGGACAAATACAGTAAAAACAAAATACGACATCACGGAATATGCGGAGGTTATCACCGACAACAATGTGATTTTCAACCAGATAAACAGGTTTGCCGACGCAGTTGGCAGACATGTGCAGCCTGTGCCTGGGCTGATAATAGTCATGGCAGGAACAAACGACGCATGGTTCGACAGCCGGCGGCCTGGTGTCTGGAAAACAAATTTTGAAATGGCTTTCTCTGACAGTATTGGCATTCCCGAAGTCTCTGTATGCACATCGCTTGCATCTTCAGTTGTTTTGGCCTGCAAAAAACTCAGGGAAATCGCACCTGCTGCAAAAATAGTCCTTGCGACGCCCATGCAGACCTCACGTACAGACATGTCGAAAATCAGCCGTGCTGCCGACATAATTGCAGAATGTGGCGACAAGATGGATATTATGGTTATAAGGCTCGACAGGGAAGGCTGCGTGAAAGCCGGGGCCGAAAAAAAGAGTCAAAAGTTTACATACGACGGCGTTCATACCAACACTGAGGGTGCCCGGCGCATCGGATATTTTCTTTCACAAAGGATAACAAATGGTATTTTCTGATCTTTTCTTTATTTTTGCGTTTTTGCCTCTGTTTCTTGGCAGCTATATGTTGGCAAATTTTGCCGACAGGCGTTGGCATGCGCACAGTTGCCGTCCCACACTTTTCCGCAACGCCGTGCTTGTTGCGTTCTCGCTGCTGTTTTATGCCTGGGGAGAGCCTGTCTACGTGTTCCTCATGCTGGGCAGTAGATCGGAAGAGCGTCGTGTAGGGAAAGAGCGTAGATCTC
>CABSIA010000207.1 GCA_902477645.1 uncultured Prevotella sp.
AAAAGGAGAAAAAACGAAAAGGGTGCGCCATAGACTTATGACACACCCCCTTTTTTGAGCCTCTTGTCGGATTCGAACCAACGACCCCGAGATTACAAATCACGTGCTCTGGCCAACTGAGCTAAAGAGGCGGGTGGGCAAGCGATTCATATCGCGCCGCTACGACCTGATACCCTTGCTATGTTCCCATCCTGGGGGATTTTCAAGGAGCTGGCCGTATGAGACTTACCCATATAAAAAAAATCGCTGAGGTTTGTCTCTAATACTTTTCCAAAGCGGGTGCAAAGGTAATGCTTTTTATCCGATTAAGAGAATTGTTTCATAAAAAAAGCATTTTGCTTAACATCTTTTCACAACTTACGGCAATTTACGTTCATTTATGAAACAAAACAACTGCATAGTTACTGACGATAATGGTAAGTACCTAAAGCCTCCATGCTTATAGGGTGTTTTTAAAAGTATAATCCCCCTGTAATCCCCTAAAACATATAAGGTATGAAAATTAAGATACGTATAAAGCATTTAGAAATAAAAAAATGCCAAGGAAAAAGATTTATTGTTTCCAACATAAAAGAAAACGATAAATGTTGTAATTACAATTTATTATGGTCATCTACTTTTAAAATTCTAAATTTGTCTTTATTCCTGTTTGGGAAAAAAGAGATCGTTGAAACAAAACATTTCATTTATATTCATATTAGGAGAACGTTGTACTATCATCACATCTGCCAGAAAAGTGGTTAAAGCCACCGCATCAGCTTTACATCTATCGTCCGGCACTTTAGCCATAACCAGACAGAGGCGGCATCCTCGCCATTGACAAGCAATTCGGTCATATATTATATGGAAGTATATGGAATTGCATGTAACGGCTCTACTATATTCAAGACAACAGTATTGTAAGCAATTTTCCAAACACATTCTTATAAATGCGCTCATGCTTCCCTCTGCGTTGGCAAACGCTTACATATGCGTTCTGAATAAGATTATTAATCTGTTGGCGATAAGATTATTAATCTGTTGGCGATAAGATTAATAATCTGTTTGCCAGCGCAGCCGCATGCGTTTTTAAACGGACACTAATGACTTTGGCAACATATACGGAAGAAGATCACAAAAACGTCAAGAATAATTACCAGGCATAAACGTTCGTCAGAAAGTTTTCAGCCGGCAGGCCGCACTTATCTCAACGAGCATACAATAACAGGCGAATAAAACAAGAGGCTCTGACTATGTGGCTAAAAATATGAAAGCTGACAGTTACCAATAATGTTTTAATATGACAAAAAAATGAAAAAATTAGAGGCTTATACCTTATATTATAGAGAAAATGCGTAATTTTGCATCCATATATGATAAACGTAACAGCATTAGTTCAATTAAAAGCATTTGCCCGTCAAGACGGCGCAATACTGGCTTTGGCATGGGTGACAAGTTTTGCATCCATAATCTACAGCCCGCAATACTCATTCGGCAACCTGCTGGCAATGGCAACCCCATTCATTGTAGGCTGGCGGATGATGAAATTCCGCGACTATGCCCTTGACGGCGTGATGTCGTTCAGAAGAGGTTTTGCATATTCGTGCTACACTTTTTTCTATGCGTCGCTGATTTTTGCACTGGCGCAATACCTGTACTTTACGCTTCTTGATGGCGGCAGAATGGCCACGATGCTCAACGACACCGTTAGAATGCTTACGCCAATATATCAGGAACAGGGCATTTCGGCTGACGAGATAAATCTTGTAGCCACCCAGTTTGCAAATCTAAAGCCTATAGAGCTGTCTTTAATTTTTATGATGCAAAACCTTTTTATCGGGCTTCTGCTAAGCCTGCCTTTGGCACTCATAGGAAAAAGAGCAACAGCAAGAACATAAACAACAGCAAGAACATAAACGACAACAAAATAAACAGACAAGAATATGGACATTTCGATAATAGTGCCTCTTTTCAACGAGGAAGAATCAATACCCGAGCTTTATGCGTGGATAGAAAGGGTTATGAAAGCCAACAACTTTTCGTTTGAGGTGATATTCGTCAACGACGGGTCTACAGACAAGTCGTGGGAGATTATTGAGGGGCTGGCAAAAAAGTCGGCTAACGCCAAGGGTATCAAATTCCGCAGAAATTACGGAAAGAGCCCGGCGTTGTATTGCGGTTTCAAAGAGGCCCAGGGCGACGTGGTTATAACAATGGATGCCGACCTGCAAGACTCGCCCGACGAGATACCGGGGCTTTACAAGATGATAACCGCAGACGGCTACGACCTCGTCTCGGGCTACAAGCAGAAACGCTACGACCCGTTATCAAAAACCATACCGACAAAACTTTTCAATGCCACCGCAAGAAAAATCAGCGGCATAAAAAATCTTCACGACTTCAACTGCGGCCTGAAAGCATACAGAAAGGATGTGGTTAAGAACATCGAGGTCTATGGCGAGATGCACCGCTACATACCGTATCTTGCAAAAAACGCAGGTTTCGACAAGATTGGCGAGAAGGTAGTGCAACATCAGGCAAGAAAATACGGAACATCGAAATTTATGGGGCTGAACAGATTTGTAAACGGCTACCTCGACCTGCTGACATTGTGGTTCCTGAGCACATTCGGCAAAAAGCCGATGCACGTGTTCGGTTTTCTCGGCTCTATAATGTTCTTCATAGGTTTCATATCTGTCGTATTTATTGGCGCAGACAAGATGTATGCGCTTTTCAACCACATTCCACAACGGCTGATAACAGACTCGCCATGGTTCTACATCGCACTCACCACAATGCTCATTGGAACGCAGCTGTTCCTTGCAGGTTTCCTTGGCGACCTGATAAGCCGCTCGTCTCAAAACAGAAACGACTACCAGATTGAGAAGATGATTTGAAACATAAAACATCAACCGGATTTGAAACAGATTTTATATATAATCGGCATTATACTGCTCGTGTCTGCGTGCTCGTCGATAGACTGCCCGCTGAACAACGTCGTATATACGAAATACAAGCTGACGGGCAACGTTACGACTCTTGACGAAGCGCTGACGGTGACGACAAAAAGAGCAGACGGCACTGATACTGTATTGCTGAACCTGCTGCAAAAGAAACCCGACCATCTATTGTTAATACTATGAAT
>CABSIA010000208.1 GCA_902477645.1 uncultured Prevotella sp.
GAAGGGGCATAAGGCACTTAGCCCAGGGCAGAGCGAAGCGGCGCCCTGGGTTCGCAATTAAGGTGTGAAAAATGCGCCCTGTAAGGGCAAAAGCGTTAACTATCAAACAGACACATTGGTTTGTTTAAGCTTTTGCCCTTACAGGGCGCATGGATTGTTATTTCATTATTCTGCCCAGGGTGCCGCTTCGCTCTGCCCTGGGCTAAGTGCCTTATGCCCCTTCGGGGCGCACTGCTTGAGATTTCTACACAAAATACAGCAAATCTATATTCATATATTAATTTATCCCCAGTATTTTTCTACTGAGCCTTCATGAATCAGAGCCACGAAGCGATTCATAGCCCAATTCACCAACCGGCAACGGTTCGTCCAGCCAGTCGAAATCCGCATATATAAATAATATCCGCATAGTTTTATAGCATTTTGCGTTATTCCTTTTTAGATGCACGCTCACGATGTTTCAGCGCCAAATCCTGCAAGACTCGTCCCATCTCATCCTTCTGTGCAAGAAGCAAGATGTCATCGTCAAGCTGCAACGCATAGAGTACGCGCAGATAGATGCCAATCGCAACAGTCGACACGCCTTTCTCAATACGCGAAACCGTAAGCGGAGAACAGGTTGCCCGTTCCGCGACCTGTGCCACACTAAGATTGCGACGCAAACGAGCCAACTTGATTTGCTCACCTACCGTCTGCATATTCTGTTCCAGCTTTCTGGGAAGTTTTGTCCCCATCGTTGTTTTACTCATAACTGCACTCAATATTTATTTACGTATGCAAAATTACAGTTTTTCTTTATTTTATGATAGGTTGACATAAGAGAAATGATAATAATACACATTATTTAACTATTATCATACCTAAATGTGAGCTTTTACAATTCAATTTCGTTCTATGATTGATGAATATGAGTGTTTATGGTAAAACACATTCTTGAACACATTCCAACCATCACCAGAATAATAGTTATTGTGTGTCTTGTTTGCAACCGCTATACATAGCGGCTCTACAACCCTTGTAACCTTGTAAAAAAATCCGCAAACCGTAAAATAACTGAAAAACAGAAAAAAGAAGCCCGGCAAGGTTGCTATGTCCTTGCCGGGCTTTGTTTATATTCAGCTTAAAATCTGCTTATTTCTCATCTGGAGCCTTGTCGATAAGGTCCATGAACTGGTCGAGCTTAGGAGTGATGATAATCTGTGTGCGGCGGTTGCGCTGCTTGCCCATTTCTGTATCGTTTGTGGCAAGCGGATTATACTCGCCACGTCCACCAGCAGTGAGACGCTTGGGGTCTACACCATAGTGGTTCTGCAGATACTGTACCACGCTTGATGCCCTGAGACAAGAGAGGTCCCAGTTGTTGCGGATATTCTCACGTGAGATTGGCACGTTGTCGGTGTTGCCCTCTATCAAAACGTCGTAGTCCTTGTAGTCCATTATGATTTTAGCAATCTTCGACAGGGTTTCCTGCGCGCGGTCGTTAACCTCGTACGAGCCGCTCTTGTAGAGCATGTTGTCGGCAAGCGAGATATAGACAACGCCTTTCAGCACCTGCACGTCAACCTCTTTCAGCTCCTCTTTGCTGAGTGAGCGTGTAAGGTTGTTTGTGAGCACCATATTCAGCGAGTCGCTCTTGCTCTTCACCTCAACGAGATGGCGGATATACTGGTTTGACTCGTTAATCTGGTCAACAAGCTTTGAGATGTTAACGTTGTTAGAGCTTGCATTGTTCAGACTCTTGTCAAGCGAGCGCTGCAGTGCCGCATAGTCTTTCTTCTGCTGGGCGAGCTGGTCGCGAAGACTTGCGACAAGTGTCTTGTTCGCAGCGAGCTCCTCCTTTGTTTCCTGATACTTTGCCGTAAGCTGCTGATTTTCAGTCTGGCAATTCTGCAAGTCTTTCTTGCTGGCGCAACTGCTGGCTATCAGAGCCAGAGCGATGGCGCATGTAAACAAACTTTTATTCTTCATCATAATTCAATTTTGTTTCGTTTATACTATGTCTATGTCATTGATATCATTTGCCGTTCCGCTAAAAAACGGCAATTTCGTATGCAAAGCTACATATAAGACGCAAATGAGACTCAAGAGTAGCAATCTTTTATAGAAGATTAACTAAATTGGCGGCATAAAGCCGTTGATTAACTTTTTTTATTTATCTTGTTTCCGCATTGTTGTCAATATTTAGCAGACACTCTCCCTCAAAGTTTATCTTGTCCCTATCGGCAGAGATTATGTTTATGGAGCATTTGCCGTCGGTATAGAAATTAAAAATATACTCTATGTATTCGAGTTTATTGCGTGTAAAGAACTTTACCTGAGTGACATCTTTTTTCGGATGCGCCACACTATACCTGCTAATGTTTCCGTCGAAGTCGAGAGGTCCCTCACGCTCAAACGAAGCCCTGTAAGCAACACCGTAATAAGGCAGATTGCTCATTATGCTGTCGCCAAGAATGCGCACTCTATATGTTGAGTTCAGAAAACGGGCATCCATACGCTGCGGACTTACATAGTTTACCTCGACAGTGAATGTGCGGTTTGCTATAGAGTCGGCTATCATGGACGCTATCATATCGGCTTTTGCCTGTTTCTCGGCAGGCGAGAGACGAGTTGCGGTACAGGCCGTAACAGCCAGCACCAATGCGGCAACGACTGGAAGATGTTTAAAATTCATATCCAAATGTAAAATATCTTAGCTAAGTGAAAATAAAATTTGTAAAAAACATGCCTATATGCACATTCCGTTGCGAAGTTAAGAAAATTCTGCGATATACGATATTTTTTTCAATAAGTTTAAGAGATTTGTAAGTTTTCTGGCATCAATATTCGTGAGTTACGGGCAATTTTCGTATATTTGCAGAAGATAAGCCACACACGGCAAATTGAGAAGAAATGCTCTTTGAGCCAGTCCGGATTATCTTTGCATCTTTACTATTTTAACAGCTTTCCAATCTGAGCTGCACAAACAAACGAAAACCTATGAACAAAAAAACGGCAATATTGATATTAGCCATGACGTGCGCCTGCCTTGTGGCTCAGGCTCAGGAATGGATTAGCGTTCATCGCACCTACGACGGCGAGCCGTGGACGTTTCCGCTTAAGGCAGCA
>CABSIA010000209.1 GCA_902477645.1 uncultured Prevotella sp.
TGTGCAGGGCAGCTATCTGGCGGTCTATGGTGTCGAGTTGCTCACGGTGCTTGTCTATGAAGGGCTGTGCCCATTTTTTTATGAACGGCACGTGCCCCAACAGCTTCATCACCCGGTTGGCAAGTCCCTTACGGTAGCCGACGATGAAGAACCATAGCCCCAAAAGGCAGAAAGCCATAGTCGCTGCCAACAGCGTAGACATAAGAACGGTCATTGGCTGTGTTGCGACATACAGAATTATGGAGATAAACCAAAACCAGAAATGACTGAAAATGTGGGTCATGGCATACAGAATAACCGACGACGAGGCCCGCTCGGTACCAATTTTCGGTGCAAGTTCCATAATGCGGTATGGCTCGCCTCCCATCAGCCCGCCAGGAGTCGCGTAGTTGAGCGCAAAACCAGAGACCGTTATCTTATACAGCCACCAAAATCCGACCCTCGACTTTCCGCCGGCATTGATTATCAGATACCATGCCGAGGTGTTGAGCATATAGAGCACAGCCCACAACCCCAACACAGCCAAAAACCAAAATCCGGCATGCCACAGCCCCTGCCACACCTGCGCGAAGTCGAGCTGCGTCACCATTATCACCAACACGGCAATGCCAAAGGCGAAAAAGGCGTTCTGATATTTCTTTTTCATAGTTCCATGACAGTCCGGCGGCCCTGTCACCAGGGCATCCGGAGGCTGTTTCGTATCTGCCTAAAAATCAGTTATGTTCTTTTATTGCATTCTCATGCTTTTTAGGTATGGCAAACCTTACCTTCTCGCTGTCGTCACGTCTCTCATGATATAGTTTCGGCAGCGGATTTGCCAACGGCGCATTATATTCCACCCTGTTGCGGAAGGCGTCTATGGCATCGTAGATGGCGTGGCGGAAAGAGTTCTCGTCGGCCTTGCCCATGCCTGCGATGTCGAAACGCGGATTTAAATCTGCCGATGTCACGACAACAGGCAGTCCGGCAATATGGCTCACCATATAGTCTGCCGACAACGCCATAAGCGGCGCTACGCCCTGATCGTGATACATTGCCATCACGCCGTCGAAAGCATAGTGTCCGCCATTGCCAAAAAATGTGTCGGCATTGTACGGCCCGAAGGCGTTAACGCCCTCCTCTGCCATTTTCTCTATTACAGGAGCTATGATCTCAGCCTCTTCCCTGCCCGGCTTTCCATCCTGCGGATTTAGGGCGAGCACGGCGATACGTGGCGACGAGATACGGAAATCGCTCTTCAGCACATGGTGGAAAGTCTTGATTTTGGCTGCGAGCATGTCGGCTGTTACCGCCTGTGCCACATTGCGCAAAGGCATGCCGTCGGTGACAAGCGCCACTCTTGTCTTCTCTGTAGTCATTACTCTCAGCCCCTTGCCTCCATCACCAAGACAAATCTCAACATACTCGTAATGTCCGGGATATTCGAACCCCTCAGGTTTTATATTTGTTTTTGCGGCCGGCCCGAGCACCAAAACATCGAAAAGTCCTTCTTTGTAGTCGGCGACGGCTTTGTCTATGGCTGCAAGGGCAGCTTTTCCGCCCTCGTCACACTCCAGCCCCATGTCGACTTTCACATCCCCGTCGAAAGTGCTTATAATGTTCAGCTTATCGTCTTTTGCCTCTGCAGCGTTAGATATTATCGTAAAATTTGCCTGCATGCCAAGCACGTTGCGGTGGTATGCGGCAACCTTTGGCGATCCGTAGATGACAGGCGTGCAAAGCTCAAGCATCTCCGGTTCGGCGAAAGTTTTGAATATCTGCTCGTAGCCTATTCCGTTGGTGTCTCCGTGGGTTATTGCCACACGAATTTTTCTGTTTTCCATTATCTGTCAGTTGTTTATATACATTTTAATTTTTATTCTTCTCATTTCCTTGCGGCCGCTACAGGTAGCGGCCATACACTGCGAGGTCTTCACTCATCGTTTTTCTTTGCCGTTGAGAGCAGTCCGCATGCGGCATAAATGTCCTGTCCGCGGCTTGCCCGTATGGTCGTGAAAATGCCATGGGCGGTGAGATAGTCTCTGAATGCCTCCATTTTATCATCGGGTGCGCCGTCGAGGGGCACATCCGGAATCTTGTGAAACCTGATGAGGTTTATGCGGCATTCAAGTCCTCTGAGCAACTTCACAAGCTGCCTTGCATGCGCCGTCGAGTCGTTTACTCCTCCAAACACTATGTACTCGAACGACAGGCGTCGCTGGTGTGAGAAGTCGTAGCCCCGCAGCATCTCCACAATGTCCTCAATGGCAAATCCCCTTTCTGCCGGCATCAGCTGAGTCCGCAGCTCATGCAACGGCGAGTGCAGGCTTATGGCCAAATGGCAGTCGCTCTCCTCAATAAACCGCCGGAGTTTGTTTTTCAGGCCTACGCTACTGACCGTTATCCGTTTGGGGCTCCACGCGTATGCGTAGTCGGCCGTGAGCAGAGCCGTGGCTTTCAAAACATTGTCGAGATTGTCCATAGGCTCGCCCTGCCCCATAAACACTATGTTTGTCAGGCGGTCAGCCTCTGGCAGCGAGTATACTTGGTTCAGAATGTCACACGTTGTCAGGTTTCCCTCAAATCCCTGTTTCCCTGTCTGGCAAAACAGGCAGTTCATTTTGCAGCCCACTTGCGACGACACACAGAGCGTAGCCCTGTCGTTGTCGGGTATGAACACCGTCTCTACAAATTTTCCGCTTGCCGTCGGGAAAAGATATTTTATTGTTCCGTCTTTCGAATATTGCGCATCGATATGCGGCATGCAGCCAATGGTGTATTCGGCAGACAGCCTGTCTCTGTTCGCCTTCGAGATGTTCGTCATCTCGCCGATGGTGCGGACATGCCTCACATATATCCACTGGGCTATCTGTCCGCCTGTGAAAGCGGGCATTCCCAAACTCTTGGCCAAGTCCTTAAGCTCGGCCAGTGTCATTCCCAAAAGTGGAGTCTTATCGTTCATTTTTTATCCGTATTTAGGTTAAGGCAAACGGGTTTTCAGATTGCCGAGTGCAGCCTAACTTCTGCAAAGTTAGTGCAAACGAGCGCAATGAAAACGGGGGTTCAGATTGCCGAGTGCAGCCTAACTTCTGCAAAGTTAGTGCAAACGAGCGCAAT
>CABSIA010000210.1 GCA_902477645.1 uncultured Prevotella sp.
CAACGACCCCGAGATTACAAATCACGTGCTCTGGCCAACTGAGCTAAAGAGGCAAATCCTTACAGCCATTACCGCAGTAATTAGCATGTGTCGGAAAACGGCTGCAAAGATACGGTGTTTTTTTCATTCCCGCAAATTTTTGGGGAACTTTTTTATCTATTTCTTAATTTTTCCTTGAATTTCGATAGCTGCACCTTCATTGCGTCTACGCATTCGTCAACACCCTCCTCAAAAGAGTCACATGTTTTTTCCACAAACAATTTTGTTCCAGGAACAGTAACAGTGAGGCTTGTCTCCTTATTTAATGCAGTAGCAGGCTTCACTACCTTTAATTGCACCTCTACTTTCTGAATGTCTTCTAATGTTTTTTCTAACTTGGCGACTTTCTTTTCAATGAACGCCTCTAACTTCTCGGTAGCGTCGAAGTGGATCGACTGAATTTTAATTTCCATAGTTACCTCCGTTTTTAAAAGGTTACGTAAAAAAGGTTACGCCCTTGGGTGGGCTTCTTCATAAACTCGCTTTAGCTGCTCGAAAGTTGTGTGAGTGTATATCTCTGTCGTAGAGGCACTCTCATGCCCGAGCAGTTTTCTTACACTTTCTATACTTGCACCATTATTGAGCATCGCCGTCGCAAAAGTGTGTCTGAGCACATGCGGGCTTTTCTTCTTTAACGTACATACGAGCTGAAGTTTGCTCTCCACCTCACGCCGCACGGCCTCTGGTGTCAGCCGTTTTCCTTTTTCGGAAACGAAGAAAGCTCTCGATGTCCGCACCACATCCTCGTTGCGCTTCTTTGCAAATGCCAGCAGAGCCTCTTTCAGCTCTGCGCCGAACGGCACCACCCTCTCCTTGCTGCCTTTTCCTGTGACTTTTATCTCACAAGCCACGGTATTGACATCGTCGTCATTAAGACCCACAAGCTCCGACAGACGTATTCCTGTCTGGTAGAACACCAATATGATTGTTCTCGCACGGACATCTACATATCGTGCCCCCCACTCCATATCGTCTATCAGCCGGTTCATTTCCGACTCCTTGAGAAATTGCGGCAACGGCTTGTCGCACTTTGGCCCCTCAATTCTGTGGGCAGGGTCTGCCTGCACAAGTCCTCTGGTTAGAGCAAAACGATAAAAGGAACGCAACGCCGACAGTCTCCTATTTACCGACGTGGCATTGTTTCCTTTATCCATCATGCTCTCCATCCAGTCGCGGATGATGTCGGAGTCTACAGACTCCCAAGAGAGATGACTATCCAAATTTTGGAAATACCGCTCAAATGCCACGAGGTCAGCCTCATAACACTGCACCGTCTTAGGCGAGCGGTTGCGCTCATAGCGCAAGTAGTCCAAGAATTCTTCTATCATCATGCCGACGCTCAACAAATAATGTTTTCGGCAACGAATTTACGGAAATATATTCAAACTACCAAATTTTCGGGGAACTTTTTTTTATTCCTCGGTCTGACGCAGCTTCTGTACGTAGATAGCGTGCTCCATTTTGAGTCTCTTCAAAACAGATGGCTTGTCATACTGCTGACGGGCGCGGAGCTCTTTTACGACACCTGTTTTCTCGAACTTTCTCTTGAACTTCTTGAGAGCTCTCTCAATGTTCTCACCATCTTTTACTGGTACAATAATCATTGTTTTGTGCTTTTAAATTTTAGATTAAACATTCATTTTTGTGGTATAGACCACAATTAGCGGCTGCAAAGTTACATCATATTTTCTTACCCGCCAAACATTTAGCGTTATTTTTTTTAACTTTCTGGTTCAATCGAACGAATTGTAGATTGTAGGGCCGCTACGTGTAGCGGCCACAATTGACGATTGCCGCAATGATTACCCCTGCCGTTTGCGGCCGCTACCCGTAGCGGCCCTACCAATTTCCTCAAATTGCCTTTGTCGCCTCCTTCAGCCATTCCCTCTCAGAGTCATCCAGATGCGGGGCTATGGTGTCATAAACTTTTCGGTGATAGCTGTTGAGCCATGCTGTCTCTTCCGGCAACAGCATTTCCTTGTCTATCGGTGCCGTATCTATCGGACAAAGTGTCAGGGAGTCGAACTGCAGGAACTCTCCAAATTCAGTCTCCTTATATTTTTCCACTATCATGGTATTCTCTATTCTCACACCAAAACGCCCCGGGAGATAAATGCCCGGTTCGTCAGTAACGGTCATACCCTCGACGAATGGCGCTGGCATCCATTCCATACGGAACTGATGAGGTCCCTCGTGAACATTCAAATATGAGCCAACGCCATGCCCCGTGCCGTGAAGATAGTTCAGCCCTTCCCTCCACATAGCCTGACGCGCGAGTATATCCATCTGAGTTCCGGCAGCCCCCTTCGGGAACTTACAAAGCTCGAGCTGAATATGCCCTTTCAAGACAAGGGTATAAATATGTTTCTCGTAATCCGTGACAGGCCCGAGGGCTATGGTACGTGTTATATCCGTATTGCCGTCGAGATATTGCGCTCCACTGTCAATGAGTATCATTCCGTGTGGTTCAACGGGAATATCGGTCTCGGGAGTCGCCTCATAATGCACTATGGCGGCATGCTCGCCATATCCCGCAATGGTATCGAAGGATATGTCACGGAACAAAGGCTGTTCTGCTCTCAGCGCCGTAAGTTTTCTGTCGAGCGACATTTCGGTCTCTCCCCCCTTCTCCACGGCCGGCTTCAGCCACTTCAGGAACTTCACCATGGCTATGCCGTCTTTTAGCATGGCGTTTCTGAATCCCTCAATCTCCACCTTGTTCTTTATCGCCTTCAGAGCCGGCACGGGTGATTTCTCACTGACGGTTTTTGCCCGTCTCACCGCTTTAAACAGACTGTAGCTGGTTTCTCCGGGGTCGAGCAGAATATTGTATTCCCGATAATCGGCAAGTCCCTTTGCTACATTTCCGTACTGGTCGGTTTTCACCCCCTGGCGCAGCAGAAATCCCTCTACATCAGCCGGTACCTTCTCACTATTTATATATAATGTGGCCGAATTTTGCGACAGCAGCAGATAAGACACGAAAACAGGATTGCAACGGACATCAGTGCCACGGAGATTTAAAATCCAGGCGATGTCGTCGAGTGCGGAA
>CABSIA010000211.1 GCA_902477645.1 uncultured Prevotella sp.
TCCTAAAATCTTTCCGTTGAGCGCCGCACGTGAGAGAACCACCACCCTGCTCTCCAATTGTGAGTCGATGGCGTTCCAGTCTATTTTCTCCTGGTTCCAGTCTTTATTTTCCTTTTCTCCGAAAAGCATCTCAAGCGCCGGCTCGTCATCTTTTGTCGTAACAACGAGAAGCCTTTCGTTGGCTGCGAGCCGTGTCTGCGCCATAGGCACCAGCACCTGCTTACCTCGCCAAATCCGTGATATGATGAAGTGCAGGCGGCTGTGCTGCGACACCTCGGCAATGGTTTTGCCGATTATGGCGGGATTTACCACGTTGAATTCGGCAATGAACGTGTGGTCATCGTCGGCAAACGATTTTGGCTTAAGGTCGCCGGGGCGCACAAAAAACCTGCGCAAAAGCATCATTGCCAATATAACGCCCAACACGCCCATTGGATATGTTATGGCTGTTGCCAAGGCTACGCTTCCGCTTGGCAGTCCGAGATACGTGAGCGACTGTGTGGCGGCACCCAACGCGGGGGTATTGGTTGTGGCGCCGCAGAGCAACCCGACCATATCGGGCAAACTTATGCCGGTGGCGGGAATAAGTATCAGCGCCACAAACGTTCCAAGAAAAACCAGTCCCAGGCTCCATATATTGAACGATACTCCCTCGTGTTTCAGCGACCCGAAAAAGTTCGGACCGACATGCAGTCCGAGGGTATAGACAAACAGGGCCAGCCCGAACGTCTGCACGTAGTCAAGCACCGTAGCGTCGACACTCAGCCCGGCGTGCCCGGCCAAAATTCCGACAAAAAACACAAAGGCTATACCCAAAGATATACCCCTGACCCTGACATTGCCGAGAGCAAGGCCTATGGCAATAATCAGCGACAACACTATAACAGCCTGTATGGATGAGTGTATGGAAAACAGGCTATTCAGCCATTCTATCATAGCAATACTGGTGTTTTTAAGATTGTTGGTGCAAAATTATACATTTTCTATGGAAAAAACGGCTTTATTATGGAAAAATCATACCCTGCATCTATTTATATTCCTGTCAAAACAAGTTAATTACAGAAGAAAAATGCGTAAATACGCAAAAATCTTCTGTAGAATGATAATAGAAAGAAACAAATACCTAAAAGCGTTGGATAACTTAAGCTAAAGCAATTCGTTGGCGGAATTAATTTAGTGTGTATTTAATTCTGCCAGTTGACTCTTTTTATGCTGTTTACATATCGTAAGATGTAATTATAGTAAAGGCTGTAGGGCCGCTACACGTAGCGGCCCTACAGCCTTCTAACATGAGATATTGCCTTTCCCATTCACAGATTTATTAGATTATAAGAATTTAATTCCGCCAACGGGTAAAGCAAGCTATTTTTCGGTTTGTCAAACATTTTCTCAACAAGAAAAAGCCGGTAAAAAAGTAAGCCACACTCCGAAGGCAAATGAAGCCTGTTTCAAAGCCACTTGAAAGCGGGTTCATTGGCACTTGAAAGCGGGTTCGGCGGGCATCACTGCGGGCTTGCATGATTTTCAGGAAAATCGCCACGGCTCCCAACTGGCCAAAATTATCAGAGAAAAACAAGACAACAACACCGTAAATATCAGAAAATCAGGCACCTGTACCTCAATACAGATGCCTGAAAAAAATGTAGTATAACAATAATTGCCGCTGTTTTATCTATGATTTTTTGTTCCGTGGCTATGGCGGTGAGGACCGCAGTGATTTCTGTCACAATTTTTCTTGCAGTATTTCTTCATCCGTTTCATCTCCTTCTTACATGCCTTGCACATTTTGTGGTCCCTGAGGTGGCATTTGTGTCTGCCATTGCAGCAAGGATAGGCATGGCGGTTGAAATGAGATGCGGGGCGGCAGTGGGGGCCTTTCTGCACTGCGATGGTGGCATGAGGTGTGTTTACAACCAATGTCAGTCCGAAAGGAGCCTTGTCGTTGTGTACATTTGAGGTTTGCTTAGCATTGGCAGAAACTGCTATCGTCAGCATCATTGCCATAATAATCATCATCTTTTTCATAATCGTCGGATGTTAAACGGTTATACATTTCTTGTTCTCTTTTGCAAAGTTAGACATAATTATGCTGGCAGAAAAAAGAAAATCCCTAAACATGTGAGGGGAAAACCCTAAACATGCAGAGGGATTTCGGCAGAGCCGGGCGATTATTCACGGGCGGAACGCTCCGCCCGTTACCACTTGCAGTCGAAGAGGAATGCAGGATATGCGCTGGTGTTCATCAGGTTGGTCTTGGTGTCCCCGTCAAGGCAAACGGCACCGAGTATATACTGTATCTGCATCTGTTTCAGAGAAGCCGAATGTATGCCGTAGCTGTATTGTCCGCTATAGAATATGGCTGTGACCTTGTGGGCTGCGCCTCCATAGAAAACATCATACTCTACAGGCAGCGGAACTGTCAGGAAGCCGATGTAGGGAGTGTTTTGGTAGAAATACAATTTTGACTTCACATCCTGTTCCGAGGCATCCATAAGGGCATCTTTCACCTCGCCGTCTTTTATCCATTTTGCAACAAGCTCAGCCGGAAAATTGTAAAGCACCACAGTAGTATCCATCGGGTTGACCACACACGACGTATTCAGCGTATCGGTCTTGTCGGTTGAGTTTGCCGGATTCTCTGAGGGATAAATCAGCTTGCCGGTATAGCTGCCTCTTATGGCATTGAGGCACAGTCCCTGCTGCTCGGGGGTAAGTCCTCTGTCGCTGTCATCGTCGTCACTGAGACATGAGGTTACTAACAATGCCGACATGCAGCACATCAAGAATGATAAAAACTTTAACTTCTTCATTTTTTTCTTTTATTTTTATAAAATGTTATTTATACTGTTCTAAGTAAACGGCGTAAACGGAAATTAATGCGCATCCGTTGGTTAAAAAACATTAACACGGCAAAAATTCCTGTAGGGCCGCTATGTATAGCGGCCCTACATCATTTCATCCGCTACCTTGAAAAAAGCCTGCCGCA
>CABSIA010000212.1 GCA_902477645.1 uncultured Prevotella sp.
AACCATAGATCGGCTTCATCAAAATACGAGAACTACCTACGGCTGAAGACCACCGCCTTGATGCGTGGCGTTAAATTCCGCTTTGAGACCAATGTCGGCGCAGGCTTGCCTATCATCGGAACCATCAACGACCTTTGCAACTCCGGTGATAAGATTTTGAAGATTGAGGCTGTGCTGAGCGGTACACTGAACTTCATATTCAACGCCATTTCGGCTGAGATTCCATTCTCTGAGACCGTCAGAAGAGCCAAAGAACAAGGCTACAGCGAGCCTGATCCGCGCATAGACCTTAGCGGAACGGACGTGGTGCGTAAGCTCGTCATTCTGACAAGAGAGGCTGGCTACAGAGTTGAGCAGGAGGATGTTGAGAAAAACCTGTTTGTGCCCGAGGAATATTTCCGAGGCTCTCTCGATGAGTTCTGGCAAAAGTTGCCAGAACTTGACGAAGACTTTGAGGCAAGAAGAAAGCAGCTTGAGGCAGAGGGTAAACGTTGGAGGTTTGTCGCCACAATGGATGGCGGAAAGACATCTGTAGAGCTAAAGGCCGTAGACCGCAATCATCCGTTCTACAACCTCGAGGGCAGCAACAACATTGTACTTCTGACAACAGAACGCTACAAAGAATACCCGATGCAGATACAGGGCTACGGAGCTGGAGCAAGCGTAACGGCAGCCGGAGTATTCGCAAACATCATGTCGATAGCAAACATATAAACAGGATAACATGAAACACATTATCATATTAGGTGACGGTATGGCCGACCATGCCGTTGAGAGACTTGGAGGCAAAACCCTGTTGCAATATGCCAATACACCATACATGGACAAAATTGCACGAATGGGACGCACCGGCAGACTCCATACAATACCAGAGGGTTTCCTACCTGGCAGCGAGGTTGCCAATACTGCAATTCTCGGTTACGACCTTAACAAAGTATACGAGGGACGTGGACCGCTCGAGGCTGCAAGTATCGGGTATGAAATGCAGCCCGAGGATATGGCAATAAGGTGTAATATTGTAGAATTAGAGAATGGAAAGATAAAAAACCACCATGGCGGACACCTCACAACGGAGCAAGGTGACGTACTGATTAAATATCTTGACAAAGAGCTTGGCAACGACAACGTGAAATTCATAACGGGTATACAATACCGACATCTGCTTATAATAAAAAATGCCAGCAAGCACATTGTCTGTGCGCCTCCCCACGACCACCCCAACGAGGAATGGAAGCCTCTGCTCGTCCGTCCAGAGGAAGGATATGACCCTACAAACGACCCAAAAGAGAAAGGAAGGATGACTCCACAGGAAACTGCAGACCTGATAAACGGTTTAATAATAAAATCACAAAAACTGCTTGAGAATCATCCGTTTAACATATCACGGAATGAAAAGGCAAACAGCATCTGGCCTTGGAGTGGAGGCTACAGACCTTCGATGAGAACCATATCTGAGCTTTATCCGCAGGTACGGCAAGGTGATGTTATTTCCGCCGTAGATTTGATACGCGGTATCGGGCACTATGCCGGACTGAAAAACATAATTGTCGATGGAGCAACAGGCCTTGCCGACACCAACTATGAGGGAAAAGCCAAGGCTGCCATAAAAGCGCTGAAAGAAGACGACTTCGTGTTTCTGCATCTGGAGGCAAGCGATGAGGCCGGACACGACGGCGACCTTGATCTGAAGCTAAAGAGCATTGAATATCTCGACAACCGGATTGTAAAGCCAATATTCGAGGAGGTCTCAAAATGGAAAGAGCCTGTCTGCATAGCCGTAATGCCCGACCACCCTACTCCAGTTGAAATCCGCACACATGTCGATGAGCCTGTCCCGTTTGCAATTTGGTATCCGGGAATTACGCCCGACGACACACAGACCTACGATGAGATGTCGTGCGTTTCTGGAGCTTACGGCTTGCTGCATCTTTCAGAATTCATGAATGAGTTTATGAAAGTGTAAGGAACCTGTAGGGCCGCTATATATAGCGGCCGCAAGCAATAAATATAAGCTGGATATTCGCAAATCCGCCTCTATAAAAATAATAATAAACAAATAAGAAAATACTAAATATGAAATACTACAGCACAAACGGCAAGGCACCGCTTGCCACATTGGAAGAAGCCGTTGTCCGCGGACTTGCACCCGACAAAGGACTTTATATGCCCGAAGAGATACGTCCGCTACCGCAGGAGTTTTTTGACAATATAGATAAAATGTCGTTCCAGAAAATGGCATGCCACGTGGCACACGCATTTTTTGGAGACGACATCTGCCGAGAAGAGCTCGACAAGATTGTTTGCGACACGCTGGCTTTCGAGACACCAATAGTCAAGGTCACAGACAATATTTTCTCACTTGAGCTTTTCCACGGACCTACCCTCGCCTTTAAGGATGTCGGCGCACGCTTCATGGCACGCCTTCTGAGATATTTCATCCAGCGTGAGGGAAAGAGGCAGGTAAATGTGCTCGTTGCCACATCGGGCGATACCGGCTCAGCTGTAGCCAACGGCTTCCTCGGTGTCGACGGCATTCACGTCTACGTGCTGTACCCCAAGGGAAAAGTCAGCAAAATACAGGAGAGCCAGTTCACAACTCTTGGGCGGAATATCACAGCCATAGAGATTGACGGAGTATTCGATGACTGCCAGCGGCTTGTGAAGAGCGCATTCATGGACAAGGAGCTTAATGCGCACATGAATCTCACTTCAGCCAATTCCATAAACGTGGCACGCTTCCTGCCACAGGCTTTCTACTACTTCAACGCCTACGCACAGGCAAAACGAATGGGAAAGGCTGACAACATCACGATATGCGTGCCAAGCGGAAACTTCGGAAACATCACGGCAGGATTGTTTGGCCAGCGCATGGGACTGCCGGTAAAACATTTCATCGCCGCCAACAACGCCAACGACATTTTCTACAACTATCTGCACAACGGAGAA
>CABSIA010000213.1 GCA_902477645.1 uncultured Prevotella sp.
GTCGCCGCATGACGCCATGCCAAGAGTCAGTGTCATCCCAAGGAGTGCCAGCACTCCTGTTCTCAAAATTTTTCTCATCTTCTTAAATTTAAATTTAACTGTTTATATTATTTATTATTTCCCCTCAATTAAGCAAAATTTTACGAGCTGCAAAGATAAGCATAAAATCGGGAATATCATATTTTTTTGGAAAAATTGTTTCAAGAATAAATCATTTTTTGTACAAATTGTATAAAAAAGCAATCTGGCTAAGTCCTAAAACAAATTTGTCTGGTAACAGATGCCTCCCGAGAAATATCTGCCGTCTTGCATAACAGCCTGTAGCAACAGGTGTTTCCACAAAAGACAGTCCACACCGACATTTATCTCGTTGCCCGTATATTCCGCTATGGCCCGCAGGTTTTGCGCAAACGGTGGAGTGTATGTTATGCCTCCAACAACGCCTTCCCATTTCTTGTTGTACACATTTGGACAATATCGGTAAGCAACATTTAAGCCTATATTGTGACCGCCATAGTCAAAATGTTTGGTTGCTGCCACAAAATAGTTAGCAAAATATCCCGCTCCGCTGCCGCCTACATTATGCCGTTTGGTTGGCGAGCCCACAAAATCGTTAGCTCCAATTACAATTGCCGGATTATATTTGCCCTCACGCAAAGGATTAAGCTTAACAGAGAAATATCTGTCCTTCTGATTATATTTAGGCTTATCGTACCCATCAATCAGTGTTTTAAACAGCGTGAACGTATAGGCAATCTCAACCCACTTAAAAGGAGTCACCGAGACATAGAAGTCCATGGTGTTGTATTTCTCCCCGTCATAGATAAAGCCATACGTTCCGTCATCCTCAGGAGTAAAATGGCTGCCCATAAAATAGCACCCTATCCATGCGTTACCCTCTTTGTTCATATCGGCAGAAGGGGTGTTTATCAGTCCCGACAATCCCGTATATTGCTGGGCTGTCATCTTGAGCGGTACAAAAACCGCCAACATCAGTAAAAAGAAACAATTCAGCCTCATTCCTCTTACTCCTTATATGTAAAATCCGGTGACATCAGGTCTGTACCCCATGGCAACAAGTCACGGTCAAACCATCCTTCTCTCTCGTTCTGTTCCGGGTCGGTCGTGTATCCTGCATTGGCATAATCGTTGGCCTCAACACTATATGTTTGGCGGAAGTTGCTTGCAGGACGGAAATTCACCTTGTGCGACGAGCGTTTGTAAGGAGGCAACATCACTATCACCTTGAATCCGGCATCCTCCTTGCCTTTGCTGCTGTATTCACCATAAACACCTACGCTGACATGCTTGAAGTGGCGGAAGCCCTCGCCCCTTATACCATAATCGCCATAGATGTATTTACCTCCACGAACAGATATCTGGGTATTCCAACGATGCAGATAAAATTCTGGGCCAACTTGCGCTGTCAGTCTCTCCATAGTGCTGCATTCCCATCCCGCTGCCATTGAGCAATATCCGGTCCATCCCACTTGTGCGGTCATTGCCAGCCAACGGTTCAGAATATACATACTCTTCACATCAAGTCCATAGCGTTCCGCCCCAAACAGACCTCCCGACATTTTCAACTTCAAGTGTTGTCCCACGGCCATCTGCTTTGAGAGTACCGCCATGTTCAGCCTCACCTTCTTGTACCTGTCACCATATTGGTTCACCACGGGTACCATCACCTGTGCCGCAGCCTCCCAGCGGTGTCCCATGTTCCACTTCACTCCGGGCGTCAGATTTACCAGCACGTCATACACTCTGTTGTTGAAATAGAGGTCTCTGTAGTTGAAATCCACTCCCATGAAAATATCCACCGTACCCGATTTGTCCTGTGCCGACGAATGCCCTGGGAAATAAAACATTGCACAACATGCAACAATGAACGGTTTTATTTTCATGATAATTTCGTTTTTACTATCTCGTAGATTTTATACAAATACCTTAGACTTAGCAGGAACAAATTCGAATACACTCCGTTCTCCTTCAATGCCCGCAGATGGTCTCTCATAATTTTCTTGTGGCTCTCCAAGCCAGAAGACGAGGCACCGCCCGTACGCATTGTCACAAAATCCTTCTGTATATATGCCGTCTTTATCCTGTTCACAAATATCAGCCTAAGAAGGTTCTCAAAATCCGCAGCCACCTTGTAAGAAGTATTAAAAAGCCCATACTTCATATACACCTCTTTCTTGCAATAAAACGACGGATGAGCGGGCATAAAACCAAGACGCATCCACCCTCTTCGGAAAGGTTTCGACGAATAATAGCGCACGCATTTCTGCAAATCCGAGGCATTCACATAGTGAATATCTCCATAAACGGCATCCACATCGCCCTGCTCCATCCGTTTGGCAATCGTCTCCACAGCATCGTCAGAGGTATAGAAGTCGTCCGAGTTCAGCAGTCCAACCACCTCTCCCGTAGCCATTCTGATACCCTTGTTCATGGCATCATAAATGCCCTTGTCAGGCTCGCTTACATACCGCAATCTGCCCTTGTATAGAGGCTCTAACTCCCGCACTATATCCATAGTACCGTCCTTAGACGCTCCGTCCACAATGATATGCTCAATATCGGGATAAGTCTGCCTGAGCACACTCTCCAAAGTGTCACGCAGAGTCGCCTCGCTATTCCATGTCGAGGTAATTATCGAAATCTTCATTTGTGAAATTTATATGTAGTTACTTTATTATGCTAAAAAATATAGTAACAGAATTTGTAGGGCCGCTATGCATAGCGGCCGCAAGCAATAAATATGTTTGAAAAAACGTTCCTTATTTAACCTGTTGGCGGAATTAAATTCTTACAGTCTTATAATCTAATAAATCTGTGAATAGGAAGGCAAGATCTCATGTTAGGAGGCTGTAGGGCCGCTACGTGTAGCGGCCGCAAGCAATAACTGGCCTAT
>CABSIA010000214.1 GCA_902477645.1 uncultured Prevotella sp.
CTCAATGTCGTGGTTGCCGACTGTTGCCGCGTCGTAGCGCAGATAGCTCATCAGTTTCGAGGCTATGTTTTCAGAATCGGTATTTACGTAGTTGTAATAGTAGCACGTAGGCTGTCCCTGCAGAATGTCGCCATTTTCGAGAAGCAGAACGTTGTCGCCATGCGACTTGCGGAGAGATTTTATGTATGAGCTGACCCTTGCCAGACTTCCCGATTTTGGCTTCCGTGTTATGAAGTCGTATGGGAAAAAGCTCCCGTGAACGTCTGAGGTCTCTACAATTCTTAGCTGCATAGTTTTAGTTTTTGCATTTGCCGCCATATTGCAGCCGGCGAGCAGCCCGATAGCAAATAAGGCAATTTTAAAAAAATAGGTCATCACTAATATTCTTATTTCATTTTCTGTGCTATATAGTGTTTTTTTTCTCTAAAAACATACGTTGTCATGATATAAAAGCAAGCTGGCTTCAAGTGCAATTTAAGTCCATCTGCTTTGTTCTTGAAACCAGCTTGTTTTTTCACTTCTTTCCGTTAAGAATTAGCTGTGGATACCAATAACAGCCTTTTTCGGTTATGCAGAAATTGTGTTTAGCAGACAAAATCACCTCCTCTGCTCCATTCTTTATTGTCATTACGCCTTTTACCATGTCGTCGGCCTCGAGCAATTTCGGTATTCTTACAGAGGTTTGTAGGCGGTCGCCATTCTCAGTGGTGGCATATCCGTCACGTGCCTCAATATTTTTTGTCGTTTTTCCAATATTTGTCAGAGTGAAAGTGACAAAAAGGTCGGCTCCCGACATTTCCGCACCTGTTATGGCGAGTTTTATCTCGTTGTCGGTAAACACTCCGCCTGGTATTCCCGATGCTTTATTGGCTGGCACATGGTGGAATTGTGGAATTGGGACGTTTCTGAACGTATAGTCGAAGTCGCCATAGTAGTTGTCTGATGTGCTTTTTGCCGATTCTGGCGCACGGCCTACGATTTTCAGTTTTGTGAAAGTGGTGGCGGTTATCGGTACGTCTTTTATTTCCACATAGCGCGATACAGGCTCGCCGTCGGCCGGCACCTCAAATAGTGTCGATGGCATATAGGTTATGAGCGGCTCCTCGCCGTCAATCCATGCATAGCGGTTGTTGTCTATGCAGAGCTGTCCGATATTCTTATTGCCTGTTTTTTGGAAAATAGGATAGAAAACTATCTCGTTTCCACTATGGCGTATCCGTGATTCATTAAGAGTTACCTTCAATCCAGGCACTCCATTTCTGTCATTTGCGGTATGTGTCTGGGCTGACACTTGGTTTCCACATGTTCCTATGGTCAGCATCACGGTTGCTGCCAATAACTTTTTGCAGTTCTTGATATAGTTCATTCTTTTATAATTTATTATTTTTAATCTATTACTTAGAAGAGCATGCCAATCTGATAAACAGCAGCTGATACTATCCATGCCAGTGCGGTGGTATACGCCGCCGCAAACGTCGCCCATTTCCATGAGCCTGTCTCTCCTTTTATTGCCGCTATGGTGGCTATGCACGGGAAGTAGATGAGCACGAAGAGCAGGAAGCAGTAGGCTGTCAGCGGCGTTATGCCGTCATGGGTCATCTGGGTGTGCATTTGGGTGTATTTGCCGGTTTCCTCAGAGTTTGTGTCATCGTCGGCAAAACTGTCGTCGTTAGAGTAGAGCACGCCAATTGTCGAGGCTACAATCTCCTTGGCTCCAATGCCCGAGATTAGTCCCACGTCGAGTTTCCAGTCGAACCCCTGTGGACGGAACACAGGCTCAACGGCTTTTCCAATCATTCCTATGTAGCTTTGCTCTTTCTGCTGCTGTGGGTTGAGGCTGTCGTTGTGCGGGAAATATCCGAGTGCCCATACTATGATGCTTGCGACAAGTATTATGCCTCCCATTTTTTTCAGATACTGCTTACCCTTCTCCCATGTGTGGCGCGCCATGGCTTTTGCGGTGGGGAGACGGTATGGCGGCAGCTCCATTACGAACGGCGTGTCCTCGCCCTTGATGACATAGCGGCTGAACAGGCGGCTCATCAAAACTGCGAGCACGATGCCCGTGATATAGAGTGAGAACATTACAGCCGACTGGTAGTGTGGCGCAAAAAATGTGCCTATCAGCATTATGTAGATTGGCAGTCGGGCAGAGCAGCTCATCAGCGGAAGAATCATCATTGTTATCAGACGGCTGCGCTTGCTCTCGATGGTGCGGGTGGCCATTACCGCCGGCACGTTGCATCCAAATCCCATTATCAGCGGAATGAACGATTTGCCATGGAGTCCCATTTTGTGCATCAGTTTGTCCATGATGAATGCGGCGCGTGCCATATAGCCAGAGTCCTCCATAAAGGAGATGAAGAAATACAGGATAAGAATTTGCGGAAGAAACACTATAACCGAGCCTACACCGCCTATGATGCCGTCGGCAATCATGGCTTTCAGAGGGCCGTCGGGCATGTTGGCTGAAACCATGTCGCCTATCCATGCAACAGCCGCCTCAATCCAGTCCATCGGATATTGTCCGAGCGAGAATGTGGCCTCGAACATGAGCCAGAGCATTGCCAGGAAAATCGGGAAGCCGAGATAGCGGTTTGTTATTGCGCGGTCTATATAGTGTGTCATCAGGTAGGAGTCTTTGTTGGCCCCGGTCTGATACGACGCCTCGTGCAGCGCACCGTGTATAAAACCGTATTTAGCGTCCATTATGGCTGTCTCGCTGTCCTCGGAAGTCTCCTCCCTCACACGCTCGGCGGCAATGTCGCGTTCGGCAAGAATTTCCTTAGCATTCGGCATGGTGGCTATAAGTCCCTCAATATCCTTGTCGCGCTCGAGCAGTTTTACGCCCAGATATCTTGTTGAGTAGCGCTGGCGCAGTGAGGGATCTTTCTTCA
>CABSIA010000215.1 GCA_902477645.1 uncultured Prevotella sp.
TGTTGCCCGAAAACTGCAAATCGGTGGTAAAGCGGTAGCTTCCGCCGAGTTTGTCGAGAGCGGCAATTGCCGTTATTAGCTTCATGGTGCTTGCAGGCCGAAGAGTCTGCAAATGGTTGTGACAGAAAATGGCAGAGTCAGCCTCAAGGTCGTAGACCATAAGTCCGAGCTGGCTTGTTTTTGTAATATCGGAAGTTGCCAAACGTTGCAGTTTCTCCACAACGACCTCATTCCATGGACGAGGCACGGAGTCAACAGCAACGGTGTCTACAACAACGGAATCTACGTAGATGGAATCATCGGCATGTGCGTGCAATATGGTTCCAAAAACAAGAGCCAATACGCACACACAAATGTATAATTTGTTGAAAATCATTTATCAATATATTGTTCGAAATGCAAAATTAACAAAAAATCTTCATTTCCGTGAAGTATATTAAGAATTATTCGTACTTTTGCCGACAATAAGAAAAATCTCCAACATCGGAAGATATGACATACAAGTATGATTTTCTCATTATCGGCTCCGGTATAGCCGGTATGAGCTATGCCCTGAAAGTAGCGAGGGCAAAGAAAGGACGTGTTTGCATGATTTGCAAAACATCGCTTGACGAGGCAAACACATCGTTTGCACAAGGCGGAGTAGCCTCGGTTACGAACCTGGAAGTAGACAATTTTGACAAACACATTGAGGACACCATGATTGCCGGCGACTGGATTAGCGACCGGAAGGCTGTGGAGCAGGTGGTGAGAAACGCACCTGAGCAGATAAAAGAGCTGGTATCGTGGGGTGTAAATTTTGACCGCAAGAGCGACGGAGAGTTTGACCTGCACCGTGAGGGCGGCCACTCGGAGTTCCGCATTCTGCACCATGCCGACGACACAGGAGCCGAGATACAGCGCGGACTTATGGAGGCTGTAAAGGCATGTCCCGACATAGAGATAAAAGAAAATCATTTTGCCGTTGAGATTATCACTCAGCACCATCTTGGAGCCAGGGTTACAAGGCGCACACCTTATATAAACTGCTACGGCGCATACGTTCTGAACCCTGACACACAGAAAGTTGATACTTATCTGAGCAAAGTCACGGTAATGTGTACAGGAGGTTGCGGAGCTGTTTACCAGACAACAACAAATCCTGTAATTGCCACAGGCGATGGCGAGGCGATGGTTTACCGTGCAAAGGGAACCGTACAGGACATGGAGTTCGTACAATTCCACCCCACTGCCCTATATCATCCCGGCGAGACCCATCCCGCATTCCTCATCACCGAGGCCATGCGCGGCTACGGCGGCATATTGCGGCTGCCAAACGGCGAGTCGTTTATGGAGAAATACGACGAGCGCCTGTCGCTTGCCCCACGCGACATCGTGGCACGCGCCATTGACAAAGAGATGAAAATCCACGGGCTTGACCACGTTTGCCTCGACGTTACCCACAAAAACCCCGAAGAGACAAAACGCCACTTCCCAAACATTTATGCGAAGTGCAAAACCATCGGCATAGACATAACCACCGACTACATTCCCGTGCGCCCGGCAGCCCACTACATGTGCGGCGGCATAAAAGTCGACCTCAACGGATTGTCGAGCATAGACCGCCTTTACGCCATTGGCGAATGCTCGTGCACAGGTCTACACGGCGGCAACCGACTGGCATCGAACTCGCTCATCGAGGCGGTTGTATATGCCGATGCAGCCGCCCGTCACTCGCTGCAGCATGTTGACGAATACGACTTCAACGAGAAAGTTCCCGAATGGAACGATACGGGCACGCTGACCAACGAGGAGAAAGTGCTTATTACGCAAAGCGTTAAAGAGGTTGGCGAGATAATGAGCAACTACGTCGGCATTGTGCGTTCCGACCTCAGACTAAAGAGGGCTTGGGACCGCCTTGACCTGCTCTACGAGGAGACAGAGAACCTGTTCAAGCGTGTAAAAATAACTAAAGAGCTATGTGAGCTGCGAAACATCATTAACACGGGCTATCTGATAACCCGAATGGCCATAGAGCGCAAGGAAAGCCGCGGACTGCACTTCACAATTGACTATCCACGCCACGCATATTCAGAGAAATAGTATATAAGGAGTTAAGGAGTTAAAAGGAGTTAAGGAGTTAAGCCAATACTATGTACATCATCACTAACAACAAAAAACATTTGGCTTAACTCCTTAACTCCTTTTAACTCCTTAACTCCTTTTGACTTATATACACCTAAACTAAAACCACTAACCATTATGCTTAAAACCTTAAATGTTGCGATCGCAGTCTTAGGACTGTCGTTCTCGCCAGGCATCTGCAACTATGCAGCAGGTGAGACCTACGGAACTGCAAAAGCAGTCTCAATGTATCATTCTGTCGTTCCCGCCCCTTTAAAAATCACGGAAGGCAAAGGAAAATCTTTCATTATGACACATGAAACTACCATAGCCTACCCTGCCGGCAACGACGATATGGAGCGCAACGCCGACTTCTTATCCGAATACATAAAAGAGACGACAGGGCTGGAGCTTAGCGTTACTGACAAAAAGACCAAACACGGCATACGCCTTGTCTTAGACAGCAACTCAGGGGTAAAAATAATGCTTAAATCTAGCGTAGACAACCATGGAGTAACCATATCGGCATCATCGCCTCACGGTATATTCTACGGCATACAGACATTGCGCAAGTCACTGCCCGTAGCAAAAACCGACACTGTATTTCTAACACCTGTAACCATCAGCGACAAACCACGTTTCGGCTACCGTGGAATGCACTTCGACTGCGCCCGCCACTTTTTCGCTGGGGAACTCTTATTTCTATCAAAAAAAGTAAT
>CABSIA010000216.1 GCA_902477645.1 uncultured Prevotella sp.
AAGCAGCAGACGGGCAAGACATGTAGAGAATTCCAAGAGGACTATAAGAATGGTGTGTATGAATGAGAATGACTTATATTCATAAAATAATAAATCCCGGCAGGAGATTGCATTCAGCTATTCTCTTGCTGGGATTTTTAGCAATATAGCTTAGTCCCTACCTGTTGGCGGAATTAATTTAATGATGATGCTCTTCTCCGTAGCCACCGGTGTCGATGTGGTTATGGCGATTATGCTCACGACTGTCGGATTTGCCGAAGGTATAGGTGATGGCCAGACGTAATGTGCGACCTCCCGACCATTTGCGGATTGACTGCGTGTAGCCGTTACCGTAAATGACATTGTTCGTCTCTTTTGAGTTGAAAATATCCTTGCAGAGAAGCGATATGCCCCAAGAACCGATATTTTTGCGTACCCCGGCTTCTACATCCCAATCGGGTTCCAGCGTGCCCTGCGCGGTGATACTGCGCGAGTTATACTGGCCTGTGGCTTGGAAAGTCATGTCCCACGGCAGACGTACCGATGCCATACAGCGCACATCCCACACAAAACGGTTCTGTTTGTCACCATGTACGGCGTAGAAACTGTCGTGCAGCGGATAGTCGGCACTCCAAGCCTTGAGATGACTATTGTAAAGGTTCAATGTCGTGGTGAGTGTCAGCCGTCTGAACAGCAGGTTGCGGGATATAATCTCCACCCCGGAGTTTACCATGTTGCCCACGTTGGCGTGACCGTAATACATCGTGTTTACATTGGGGTCTGAAGCCATAGGCGCAAGAAAGCTGACATGGCTTATCATGTCGTTGTTGGTACGGAGATAGCCTGACACGGAAAGCATGTGGCCAGTCCAATTCTTTATGTACGACAGTTCCACGGCATTACTATACTCGGGCAGGATAAGCGGGTTTCCAAGATGTACTTCCGAAGGGTCGGAAATATTCTCAAAAGTATTGAGTTGGGGGCCGAAAGGACGGCGTATGCGGCGGGAATAGTTCAACTTCAGCTCATTGTTGCCAAGAAAAGACCAGCCTATTGAAGCCGATGGGAATAGCGCGAAATCATTTTTCTTGAAGAGAGCCACGTCCGCATCTGTCTGGCCGTAGCCCAAAGAACGTGTCCGTATCTGCCACATTTCTCCACGAAGTCCGGCAGAGAAGGTCAGGTGTTCATAGCTACCGGAAAAGTTTACATACAGGGCGGAAATGTCCGTGTCGTATTTGAAACGATTATAGAGCTCGTCAAGAGGTAAAAGGTCGTTCTCGTCAGAACCTCCTGCATACGAGGACGGACTGTTCTCGTGGTTGTAATTGCCTTTATATCCAGTTTCGAAGCGCAGCCACGGCAATGCCTGTAATGAATAATCAAGCGCAGCTTCCCAGTTGCTGATTTTTACATCCTGATGCTGGCTTTGCCAAATGGATTCCTCCGTGCCGTTGACCCAAGTCTCATTTTCATGAAACCGGTTGTCGTTGGGTCCACTCCATATATTATAGCTCACGTTCATGTCGATAAAATGGTCGGGATTGAATGTGTGCTTGTAACCAAGCATGACGTTTGCGCCACGGGTATCGCCACTTTCACGCATATTATTGACATTGCCGATCCATTGCCCTGGCACATTGCTAAGGTGAGTGGTTGTCGTACGTCCCCATTTGTGTCCAAGCGTTCCGATTGCACTCAGGTAAACATCATTCCTGTCATCAGGTCTGAAACTCGTACCCAGACGAAGGAACATGCTGTTTTCATGCTTCTTGTTATCGCCGTCAGAGTTGAGATATGTTCCATTGTCATAACTGCGGCGCGATGCCGAGCCTCCGGGTACATGTTGGGTTTTAAGTCCGATTCCGGCGAATGATTCAAACTTGCCTTCGTTGTAATTGAAATTAAGATTCACGTTTGCCGTCCCGCGTGTATCCACATTAGTCTCGGCGTTGCCAAAGTAACCGTGACGGTGGTCTTCCTTCAACCGTATATTGATGATTCCGGCAGTTCCCTCCGTGCTATGCTTGGAAGACGGATTCGTCATGACCTCAATGCTCTCAATGGCTTCAGCAGGAAGCTGACGAAGTATTTGGGCGCGGTTGTCATCGTTCATCCCCATCTTTTTGCCATTTATCCACACAAGGACATCGGCATTGCCACGCAATGATATTTCTCCCTCGCTGTTTACACCAACCGACGGGACAGCGGCAAGAAGTTCATCGGCAGATGCACCGGTGGCGGCTATGTTTGAGCTTACATTGAAAATCCTGCGCTCCGTATTGACCGACAACTGGCTTTTCTGTCCGGTGACGACCACTTCCTGAAGCAACTTGGAATCCTCTGCAAGTTCTATTTTTCCAAGATTTATCTCCGAATTCCCTATTGTAATTTCACGTTCCTGTGTGACACTACCAATCATGCTGACACGGACAATATATTTGCCCGAAGGTGCATTGGGGATATTAAACACTCCGTTCTCATCGGTTGTGGTGCCAATAGGCTGCGGCGAACCCTTTTTCGGGTTCACAAGAACGACCGTAGCGAAATCAAGAGGTTCGGATGTCGTCTTATTAAAGACTGTACCTGTGATGTTGCCATCGGCATACGCACTTCCTGAAATCATCAAGAAAGCTGTCGATAAGGAGATCGATAATTTTTTTCTCATATTCTTTTCCTTTTATGATTTTGTTTTCTGTGTGCAAAATTACGCAATCTCCAATGCAACCAATTTACAAAAATGAAGCGGAGGTTTCATCCTTAGCCTTAAATCCGCAACTCCATTAGCGAAGTGCTACCTACATGAAGATAAATGGGCT
>CABSIA010000217.1 GCA_902477645.1 uncultured Prevotella sp.
ACCTGGCATGTTGGCAGACGCATACGGATGAAACCAAGAAAACGTCAAGAATAATTACCCAACAGCAATAATATAATTGTAGGGCACTGAAGGGGACGTGTTCATAGCATATACAAACTTCCTTGAGCTTTGTAGTTACACCTTATCTCACAACCACCTTTCTGCCATTGATGATGCAAATGCCCTTACGTGGCTGCGAGAGCTTCTGCCCCATCATATTATATATGGTGTTGGACGTGGTGCCGTTTGCAGATGTAGGCAGGTTGACACCTGCGGCGTCGTAAAGCTCAAACATCAAGGGATAGGTTGAAGGCTCTTTCGACTTGTTGTAAATGATGCTGCCATCCTCATTGAATACCCAATAGTACGAGAGCTTGTTGCGAAGCTCGTAATACTCAGTGCCGACGGCATTTCTAAGTCCAAACACATCATGTGTGGCTGTAGCAGTGGTACGCGTAGAAATCTGCAGATACGAATCATCTAACAAGGACTGAAAGTTGTGGAACCCCTGCCCGTTGTTTGTGACGTGCCATATCTGAGCCACCAGTGCGGTGGCCTCTGCTTTAGGCTGCATGGTGCAGACCTTGCTCAGCCCGTTGTTAGTAAGCACGGTGCCGTGCATGCGGTCTACTATGAAATAGTCGCCTTCTGCCACGTTGCTTTCCCCTGTAGGATTTACGAGAATGGTATATGTGAGTTGTCCCTTTTCGCCATTCACCTCATAATCGAGCACGTATGTGCCACTTGTCTCAATGTTGTCGATAACGATAGTTTGTGTCTTGGCACCAGTGTTCCACTCGAATACGCTTCCAACAAGAGCTGCAGGCACGTATGGTCCAATCTCCACCTTGTCGCCGGCATTTACCGTAAGGTTGAGAGTGTCTTTATAGAGAACATCGTTTACCTTAGCCTGAATTTCCATGTATTTCACATCTATATGGAAAGTGACAGGAGAGCGTACACCTCCCTGATTAACATAAACACCAGTGAAATCGCGGGGACGCACCAACATGTTTGTTGTTACAGAGTTCGATGTTGCTCCGTTGTACCATTCGTAGCTCTCATATCCGCCTGTGCCTCTGATGCCGAGAATAACCTTCTCTCCATAGAATACGGAGATAGAGGTCGTGTCTGTTGTTGTGCCATTGTATGTAATGGTTCCAGTTGTCTCTGCCGAAGGATTGCAGTCGGCATCTACTGCTATGGTAAATATCTGATGGCTCTCAACTCCGTTCTTGTTGGTATATGTAACACGGTAGGCATAGCTCTTGTCGGTGGTTACGGTGATATCTTTCGTTGTCTCGCCGGTATTCCACTTCCAGTTGCCAGTGTCCTCCGCACCCTCCTCAAGCTGAGGCATGAGCTTAACGGTGTTGCCGCGTGCGATGGCCTTATTTTTGTCTACAATATATGTGTTCTTCAAACCGCCAAGCTCGTTGTGGCCGATGGTTTGTCCGTTGTATTCCATCTGCGGATAAATCTGTGTCGGTATGCTGTCGGCAGGCGCAAGCTGGTATTCGTATGTATTCATGAGTACGGAATATCCAAGATGATCGTATCCGCCACTTGTGCCTCCCTGTCCGCCACGGTCAATACCCATCTTCTCGTAAACGACTTCAGAGAACGGCATCTTTACACCCTTCACGCTCTCATAGTGACCTATGACGGCACCCCAATACGGACGTATCTGCTCTCCAAGTGCAGGAGCAGTCTGCAACTGTGACCGGGAGTCGCTGTAGTAGAATCCGCTTGTGGCGTAGTGGTAGTTTGTCCAAGGTAGATTTTGCACACTCTGCGTTTGAGCGGCAATATACTCGACACCTGCCGCAAGACGGTTGTCCATATAGGCAAACAGGTCATCGCCCTGGTTCCATGCCATGTGCGCAATGTCTACAGCAAGTCCGCAAGCCATAGTAGCATGACCGATATCACGTCCGCTCTCCTGCATCTGACCGAGTTTGCCGTATGCTCCGGTCTCAAGCTCCGACTCTGCAGTTGTGACAATCAGGTTGCCCCAGAACTCATTCAGTCCGTCGTTAAGGATAGGATTGGCCGTGCGTGGGTCGGTGAATGTTCCGACCTGGTCGTACTTAATGAACGACAATGCCTGATTGTATATAAACACGTCGTCGCAAAGCACGCCAATTGTCATCAGAGCCATGGCGTTGCAAAGTCCCCAGTTGCTCCAGTAGTGTCCGGGTGCCCGCCACCATTTGTCGCTGTTTTCCCATGTGCCATAGCGGTTTCTCAGGAAATGAATGATACCCGGATACCACACCTTGAGCATCCACTGGCGGAATGTCTGGAAATCGTCACGGCTCCATCCCTCGTAGTCGCGCATAAGCTCAGCTGCCTGCGCAAACTCGTAGCCATAAATGCCCAAGGCGAGTGCGGCATTGGTGTTGCCCGTAACCAGTTTTGTGGTGTTTGCCCAGCTATTAAGTATTCTGACCGCATTGTCGGCATTGGCCTTTGTTCCGTCGATTTTCCAGCGTAGCGCATTCTGGTAGGCAGCGGCAGCGGCTCTGGCTGCGTTCATATAGTTTTCGTCGCCTGCTACGCCCCGCTTTATCTGCTC
>CABSIA010000218.1 GCA_902477645.1 uncultured Prevotella sp.
CAACCGGGTAGGGGCTGACCATTCGCCGCCAACCTTATCGCAGGCGTATAAAGCAGAGGTTGCCGTGTCGCCAGCTGCAAAAAAAGCTCTGTCGCCAAACTCGTTTTCGTATTGTGAATATTCTATATCCCGCATTCCGATTCTTCCAGACTCAGGATTGAGGGGAATCTGGGACAAGAAGTTTTTCTTGTCGACAACAACACTGTCGATGAAAAGAATTTTAGCGGTTGACGGTATCATTGACTTATATAATAATAAGCCAGGATCCTCGACAACAACGGGTGTCGCTTTTTTCTTGACTTTAGCCTTACCTTTTTTTTGCGCCACTGATGGCATGCAAATGGCCAGGGCGCAGACAAATGTGATTATCTTGATATTCATCGTTTGATTGTTTTAATAAACAAAGATACACAAAATAGCGGATATATCAGATTTTGTTTGCTTACTTTAACTTTTTTGTCAGCTAACGAGTTGACAAGTTGGCGAGTTGACAAGTTTATTTCATAAAAATCAGATATACAGCTGCGACAAGACAGGCGAATGCCGCATAGTGGTTCCAGTGGAGTCCCTGCCCTTGAAACAGAATGTTGACTATTACGGCAAAAACCAAGAGCGATATACACTCCTGTATTACCTTGAGCTGTACAAGGGTGAAGGGGCCGCCATTTCCGACAAAGCCGATGCGGTTTGCCGGTACCTGACAGCAATACTCGAAGAAGGCTATGAGCCAGCTGAATACTATAACGCCAAACAGAGGCCAGTTTGAGCTGACCCCTGTTTGCTGTAGTTTAAGATGCCCATACCAGGCAAATGTCATAAAGACGTTGCTGAGTATCAGCAAAATTATGGTATATAGCATATACTTTCTTTAAAACTAATTTCGGATGGATTTTAATTCTCACCTTTAAGTGTCTTGTCCATGTTGAGCGCAGCCTTGCGTCCGTCGCCCATAGCGAGGATTACGGTAGCTCCGCCACGAACAATATCGCCGCCTGCGAAAATGTCAGTGCGTGAGCTTTGCATAGCATCGTTTACAGCGATGGTATTTTTGCGTCCAAGCTCCAGCCCCTCAATGCTCTTGGGAACCAGCGGGTTAGGAGAAACGCCAACTGCTACGATTACCTGATCGCAATCTATAGTCAGCGTCTTGCCTGTTACGACAGGGCTTCTGCGGCCGCTCGCATCGGGCTCGCCAAGTTCCATTACGTCGAGCACGGCAGCCTTTACAGCACCATTCTCGTCAGCAATATATTCTTTCGGGTTGTGGAGGGTGAGGAATGTTATTCCCTCTTCCTTAGCATGTTTTACTTCCTCCAGACGTGCAGGCATCTCAACCTCAGAGCGGCGGTAAACGAGTGTCACATCAGCTCCAAGACGTTTTGCCGTGCGGCAAGAGTCCATAGCCGTGTTGCCACCGCCTATAACAACTACTTTCTTTCCGAGGTTGATAGGTGTATCAGATAGCGGATTAGCAGCGTCCATAAGGTTTACACGTGTCAGATATTCGTTAGACGACATGATATTTATGGCGTTCTCGCCAGGAATGTTCATGAAATTAGGCAGTCCGGCACCAGAGCCTACAAATATTCCCTTAAAGCCGTCGTTCTTAAGCTGGTCTACAGTGATGGTTTTTCCAACAATGCAGTCGGTCTGGAAATGTACACCCATCTTCTTGAGGTTATCTATCTCGACATCGACAATTCTGTTTGGCAGACGGAACTCTGGAATACCGTATTTCAGCACACCGCCAATTTCGTGAAGAGCCTCGAACACATGAACCTCGTAGCCCATCTTTGCCATATCTCCGGCAAAGCTAAGTCCTGAGGGTCCTGAGCCAACAACGGCAATCTTCATTCCGTTGGCTGGCTGCAGCTCGGGCAAAGAAATATTTCCGCTCTCACGCTCGTAGTCGGCGGCAAAACGCTCGAGATAGCCTATGGCAACAGGTTTCTCGCCCATTTTCAGATGAATACACTTGCTCTCGCACTGCTTCTCCTGTGGGCAAACCCTGCCGCAAACAGCTGGCAGCGCAGATGTCTGCTTCAGAACTTTTGCCGCATCGAGGAAGTGGCCGCGCTCAATGTTCTTTACGAACGAAGGAATATTGATATTTACGGGGCATCCCTCAACACATGTCGGTTTTCCGCAGTCAAGGCAGCGTTTGGCCTCAAGCAGGGCCATTTCGGGTGTAAGGCCTTTGTTTACCTCCTCAAGTCTTGTTGTGGCGCGATATACAGGATCCAGCTCAGGCATTATAACCCGCTCAATTTTTTTTCGCTCTGCAGGCTTCATCTCGGCGCGCAGCTTCTGCCGCCACTCTGCGTTACGGTCGGTAAGCGACTCAACATTGTCGTCGCAAACATCGAATGGGGTAAGGGTATGCGCTTCTGTAGTTGCCGGTTTGTTGCAGCTGTACGATTTGCAGTGCTCTTCAAAATGTTCCATCTGCTCACGCTCTACGCCCTTGAATGTGCCCATTCGCT
>CABSIA010000219.1 GCA_902477645.1 uncultured Prevotella sp.
AGGATACAAGATTCTCAATCTTGGCATAAGGGTTCGATTCCCTTACCGACTACAAAAAAGCATATCAGAGATTTCTGATATGCTTTTTTATGTTTATCAACTGATGAATGTCAGAACATAATCTGATGTTTGGATATACGAGACTTTAACCGAAACTTCCATCCTCAGATTATCTACAACAACCTCACCAGCCTGCATCGGATCAAAATGGCGAAGCCGCATCTCTGCATAATGCAAATTCTGTGAAGAAAAATATTTATAGACAGTTTCCTTCGCGCTCCAGTTTATAAGCTGATGAGACAAGGTTACGCTATCCTCATCGTTACGGATAAAACGGTCTGCTATCTTTGAGACACGCAGACTAAAATACTCTATATCAACAGCCACATCGTCTGTTTTCGACAATATTACGGCAGCATAGCCCTTAGTATGGCTGATGCTTACATGCCAACCAGGAATTGCCGGCTTGCCGTCAGAATTATGATTTACAACAAATCCATTACAGCCCGTCATCATATACAGCAACGCATGTACAGACAACATTTCAAGTATGCGGGCCTCACTTTTAAAAATTTTCAAAGCTGAATGTACAGCAAATAGCGAGGGCATAGAGGAAATTAAAGCAGAGGAAGTCTCCTCTATCTTCCACAAACCGAGCTGCGCCCCTGATGGCAAGGTCTCAATCTTTAACAGCGGCATCCTTCTTATCGTGAACTATTACTTTTACTCTACTAATTCTTCGTTCCTCTACCCCGACAACCTCAAAGGTATAGTTAAGATAGTCGATTTTCTCATGAATGCTGAGAAAATCACCTTTCAGCTCAAGCAGCAATCCTGCTATTGTATCTGCATCGCCCTCAACGTCGGCATATTCATCAGCATCAATCTTGAGTATCCGGCAAAAATCGCTCAACAAAGTCTTACCCTCAAAGAGATAAGTATTGTAATTGAGCTTAGAATACATTGTCTCCTCCTCGTCAAACTCATCATTAATCTCTCCTACAATCTCCTCGAGAATATCCTCAAGAGTGACAATACCGCATGTGCCTCCAAACTCGTCGACAACAATTGCGATATGCACTTTGTTCTCCTGAAACTCACGGAGAAGATCGTCTATTTTTTTTGTCTCCGGCACAAAATATGGCGGACGGATAAGACTCTGCCAGCGGAAAGTCGACGGTTTGTTGATGTGTGGCAGCAAATCCTTGATATACAACACACCACGGATATTGTCGGTATTGTCCTGGTAAACAGGTATTCGGCTATAATTGTTCTTCACTATACAGTTCAAAACCTCGGAAAACGAAGAGCGGATATCGAGGTCCACAATATCTTGCCGGCTTGTCATAACCTCTTTTGCAGTTTCGTCACCAAAACGGATTATGCCCTGCAGCATGCTTTGCTCATCCTTTATATCTTCCTTATCTGTAAGCTCCAATGCCTGCTCAAGATCATCGACACTAAGCTGGCGTGACTCTTTCTGCACCATTTTCTCTGCCAACATACCACTTTTTATAAGTATTGTCTCAAGCGGCCAAAACAATCTGCGAAGTAAAACAATGCCAGAAACCACTCTTCTGCAAAATTTCAAGGGCTCTTGACGGCTGTAGACTTTTGGCATAATCTCACCAAAAAGCAGAAGGAGAAAGGTTAGGACTATTGTTATGAAGAAGAACTCCAGCACGTCGGACTTGAACTTCACCAATGAGCCAAAAATGAAGTTGCAAAGCATGATGATGGTGACATTGACAAAATTATTGGCTATAAGAATAGTCGCCAAAGTACGCTCAGAATCACCTCTAAGCATGGCAATGCTTTTATCCTCATCGCGTTTCTCCGGATCAAGGTCATCCAAGTCTTGTGGAGAAAGGCTGAAAAAAGCTATTTCTGATCCACTGGCAAAACCAGAGAGGAAAAGAAGACATACCGCCAACACGATTGCCAGAACAACACCAAAGGAAACCGGTTGGAATACTACTAACTCACTTATATCAGATAAAAAAGATAAGTCCAAAATTCTTTTGTATTGTTAAAATGGCAATTCCGTTGCATCATCCTGTTCCTGAAGCTGACTTGGTTTTACAGGAGATTGAGCAACAATACTTGATGTTGACGATGTTGTGGCCGAGCTACGAGGAGTGAGAAACTCCATGTTCTCAACCTCTATCTCTGCATACTGATGCCTTATGCCACGTTTATCATTGTAACTGCGGTTACGAAGTCTACCCTCGACATAGAGTTTATCACCTTTATGAACATATTGCTCAACGATTTTTGCCAGACGCTTGTCGAACAAAAGATTGTGCCAGTCTGTACGGTCGGGCACCTGTGTGCCGTTAGGCAACGTGTATCCACGCTCGGTCGTTGCCAAAGTTACTCTGGCAACAGCCTGGTCTGCATCATAATAACGAACGTCCGGATCTTTACCGACATTACCTATCAACATCACATTGTTCATAAAGCTTATATTCA
>CABSIA010000220.1 GCA_902477645.1 uncultured Prevotella sp.
TGTCCCGTCAGAGATAGAGTGCAACGCTATTTTTGTGTACCAGTCTCCGCCTATGCTGCCTATGCCGTAGTTAGCCATTGCGTCTAATGTGCTCCAGAAGCCACCCGTGAAGGCGCTCTTTGTAGCCGTCCACAGGTTTGCGGGAAACAATTATTTATCACGCCATTTCCAGCCCCAGCGACTCGAGCAGCATCCTAACCCCCGGATTGGTGTTTCTCAGCTCTTCCAACACCTCACGGCGGCTAAGCAGCACTTTCACCTCCTCCACCTTCGACAGGCTCAGCGTAAGCTCGATGTTGCCGTTGCCGAGCGCCTTGGCGAGGGTTGCGCGTATGCGGCCTTTTATATTCTGTATCTCGCCTAAGAGAATTTCGTTGTCGGCAACTATCTCCACATTCGGATAATCGGTTATTGCGGGAACGATATTCTTCATGCGGCTTGCCAGGCCAATCATCTCCTTCGGCATGCGGTTGCACATAAGCATCCACTGGCGGCCAAGCTCGTCTTCTGTAAAAAGTTTATCAGCCGATTTATCGGTCTGCTCCTCTACTTCTTTTACCTCCTCTGGCTTGTTGCTGTTGAGCAGACTTCCGAATGTCACCCCAAGAGAATTAAGTTTCAGTTTGGGGCCGCGTGGCTGTTGCGGCGCAACTGTTGTCTGCACGGTCGCCGCTACCGGTGCAGACGGATTCTGTTGCTGAGCACCCACACGGCGCACAACAACATTGCTATTGCCGGCAGCAGCCACCTGCGGAGCCGCTGATTGCCGGTTTTCCATAATTTTCTTGAACAGGGTTTTCAAACGCTTAGGGCTACGCCCCGATGCCGGAGAGTCGTCGTCGGCCTGCGTTATCTGTGCCACCTCGATGAGCGTAAGCTCTACCAGCAGCCGCTTGTTTGAGCTTTGCTTGTAGCTGACATCGCAATTGTTCAGTATTTTCAGTGTCTTATACAAGAAAGCGGTGCCGCATTTCTGTGCCTGTTCCTGATATCTCAGGCGCTGCGTGTCGCTTGTCTCGAGCAACTTCAAGGTCTCGGCATTTTTAGCCATCAGCACATTCCGCACGTGGCTTGCCAGGCCTGCCACCATGTTTCCGGCGTCAAAACCCTTGGCGAGAATGCCGTCGAGGAGAAGCATAATGTCGGCAACCTTGTTTTCCAACGCCAAGCCGATGATGCGGAAATAGTTGTCGGCATCGAGCACGTTGAGGTCCTCGAGCACTTTCTGGTATGTAATGTTTCCCTGGCAGAAACTTGCGGCCTGGTCGAAGATAGACAATGCGTCGCGCATGCCGCCGTCGGCTTTCTCGGCTATCAGAGCCAAGGCCTGCTCCTCGTAGGCTATGCCCTCTTTCTCCGCAACCATCTTCAGGTGGCTGATGGTGCCCTGCACCGTCATACGCTCAAAATCATAGATTTGGCAGCGCGACAATATAGTGGGCAAAATCTTGTGTTTCTCGGTTGTCGCGAGGATGAAGATAACGTGTGCTGGCGGCTCCTCAAGGGTTTTCAGAAACGAGTTGAAGGCAGCCTGCGACAGCATGTGTACCTCGTCGATAATAAACACCTTGTATTTTCCTACCTGAGGCGGGATGCGTGTCTGGTCCATCAGCGCCTTTATGTGCTCCACGCCATTGTTGCTGGCGGCGTCAAGCTCGAAGATGTTGTACGACCTCTGCTCGTTGAACGCCCTGCAGCTCTCGCACTCTCCGCATGCGTCGCCGTCGGGCGTGGGATTGAGGCAGTTTATCACCTTTGCGAAAATTCGCGCGCATGTGGTTTTGCCCACTCCGCGCGGCCCGCAGAACAGATATGCGTGGGCAAGCTTTCCGCCGCGCACGGCATTCTTCAGTGTCGTGGTAAGCGATTTTTGTCCTACCACCGAGTCAAAAGACATTGGGCGGTATTTCCTTGCCGAAACTATATAGTCACTCATTTGGTTATTATGTTTTGTTGTTTAGTTATCATACCAAGGCGGCATGGCGCGTATTTCACTGCAAATTTATATAAAAATTTCCAATCGCACAGCCTTATTCTGCAAAAAAGAATATTTCAACAACAAAATGACCACCCGGCAACAGGAATAACATAAGGTGGGTTTTAAAAATATGGATATTTTTTATTCAGACAGCAATTAATAAATATACAGAAATCCATGTATATACAGACACGCATCAGGCTTCATCGAAAAACGCATGCGGGTGCGTTGGCGATAAGATTATTAATCTGTTGGCGATAAGATTAATAATCTGTTGCCCTTAAGATTAATAATCTTATTTTAGAGCCATATTTATGCGGTCTGCAGAGCATCCGTGCACAATAATGCATATATACGGTTTCTATGCGGAAATAAACAGTTATATCTGATAAATTTGTGAACGGGAAAGGCTGTAGGGCCGCTACGTGTAGCGGCCGCAAGCAATAATTGGCCTATACACGATTACATTTTCCAATTGCGG
>CABSIA010000221.1 GCA_902477645.1 uncultured Prevotella sp.
AAATTCAGGATATATAGGTTCCAATGGCTTTTCAACAGGGCAATTTGGTTTGTATATTAACCTGCGAGAACCATAAACAGAAACCTCATCCAAATCAATAGTGACTTCAACTGTACCATCTTGTAAAACCTCATATTTGGTAGGCTTCCCAAATACCTCATCATTATCATGCAGTGAATGATTAAGTAGCCCTATCGTCATTCCCTGCATTGCCCCTTGCAGGAAATCACCGCCTGTCGCCCATGCCGCCAATCCACCCATGGCTGTTGTTGAGGTCAGCATAAGGTCTGAAGACATGTCTACACCTTTTGCAAACGAGCCTATGCCCGATGCCGAGGCGCCAGATACAAACGAGCTGATAAAGTTTCCGCCATCCAGGGCTGAGACGACTCCGCTTGCCAGTCCATGTGCGCCGGCACGCAAAAGCTCATGTCCGAAATTGCCTGCGCCCTTAAAAACAGATCCTATGCCATAGCTCGCCGCAGAAGACAGCAGACTCAGCGCACCGGCTTTCCATACGCTTTTACCGTCGAATGCCGCCTGCATCATGCTGCTTGCCATGTTAAATGCGGCAAAGGCAATTATAGCGTCATCTATGCCGAACAAATCTCCGCTTGGGTCTGTGTACTTCAGCGGATTGTTCAGACAGTAGCTGTACCGGTTGAAGCTCTGGCTGTTGCCTGGCATCTGCACATAGTTGTCGGGGCTGAGGAACCTGCTGATAACGGGGTCGTACAGGCGGCCGTTCATGTTGATGATTTCGAACTCGTTGAGCATCTCATGGCCGGTGTAGCCACGGCGCAGCCCGATGGCGTTGAGTCTGACGGTCTGATTGCCCCACGCGTCGTAAGTGGCATTGAAAACTCTCATGCCGTTTTCATCCATAACGGAGAGTATACTGTTTAAATCGTCGCCGTCCATCGCAGAAACGAGCGACCTACAGCAGACATCACAAATATTCCTGCTATGGCCGTCACGTAAGAACCTACACAAAACACTATCGTAATCCACTTCCATTTCCTGTGCCATCGCTTATCTTTTTTCTCAAATTGTTTATAATATTTCAAGTAACGGTCATTGCTGAATACAGACCTATACGCAGGAATATAGCATAGCCCTATAGGTACGGCAAACAACAATATAACGATGAACGAGCTCAGATGCTCATATCTCTTACTTGCTATGCCTACAAGAAAAAACGAGAAGAAAATCGAATAGCCAGAATAGAGGTAGCCAAACCAATGATTAGCACTGCATACATGATACCCAGTTTCTTTATCGTAAAAAAGCTTATCTATATTTTTCTGTTCTTTAGACTGACGCTCATAACATTTTTTCCTGTATTTCTCTGTAAATAAATATTTGGGAATAGGAGAAAGCAATTTATCAACTATCTTACCCATGAAATCCCCAAACTTCATGTCTATTAACCAAAGGCTATAATGCACAGCATTCAGAAAATACTCAAAACTATAATTTTTCATCGTTTATAATCTAAAATCAAACTTTACATCTTAATTCAATATCAAATACATTGTTGCCCTTACTATTTTTTTAGGAATCGGCATACCTGTATCCACAACATTATATGCAGAAAACCCTTTATCGTCAATAAAGAAAGGCATCTCCATTTCTATTCGTTTTATTGTCAAGTCGTATTGTTTGAGTTTTGCTTTTAAATCTTTCATCAGACGGGAGCCCATGAATGTTTGTCGCAGTCCGCCATCGTCAATATCGCTGCCATCACTATATTTCTTTATATATTCAGCCGTAATGTTGCAAGACTCCACTCCCCATGCCGACAAGTCAATCTGCAAGCAATATAATTTGTTCAAATCGCTATTATTCAATATGTTCCTCAGTATTATGTCAAGCGTGTGTATCTGTTCCGTATAAGATAATATAACGAATCTTTCCTTCAAATTGTTACTGAAAATCATATCATAGTTAGGAACAATCTTTAAGTTCATGCGCTCTTTCCCATCGCTATCAGTATAACACCGTGATATATAGACTGTCTGTGCAAACCGTCCAGACACAGTTACCATATATTCGGTGTTATTCATTACGTTTTTGCGTTCAACAATATCAATACCGCCTTTTTGACAGCAGTTTGTTGTGCAGGCAATGAACGACAAAATGATTGTTGAAAATATATTTTTTAGTGCCATACTATAGTGTTTACATTATAATAATGTCCCAATGTTCTTTGTCTAAAAATAAACGCGTATAAGTTCCGTCTTCTAAAAATATTAAATTATTCCATTCCCTATTATCTTCTCCGTATCTGTTAATGTAAATCTCATCTACAAAGTATCCGTTAATATTCAATTTTGCAGAAAGTCCTGTTTTCTTCCCATCAAACATCTCCTGCTCTTTTATGGGAAACATATAAGGATTACCCCAGTTCGGGATAACCGAGTGTCTTATACAATATAAATGCAGCGAGAAT
>CABSIA010000222.1 GCA_902477645.1 uncultured Prevotella sp.
GCTAATTTAGTGCTAAAATCGGAACGGAAAACGGAACATAGAACTGGACACCCTAGTTATAAGGTTATGAGGTTATGAGGTGAAAAATGTAATCTCACCTTGAAAACAAACAACTCGTCAACTTGTCAACTCGTTAACTTGTCAACTAAAAACTTAAATATATTATGCGAAAAAATCTATTATTGACAGCTGCGCTCTTGGCAGCAACATCCTTTGCCCATGCGCTGGACGTAGCCACGCAATTGAGCATCAAGCAACCAGGCAACTCTGCCGTAACTTATCAGTTGAAAACCTCTGGCAACCAGTTGGTGTCAGCCGACGGTACAAAATTGCCTCTCGAACTGAGGCAAGAAGTGAAGAACGATGGCAATGCGCAAATCTACAGCGTTACCATTACCGCCCGTGCCACTACCTATTATAACATAGGCGGTGCACTTCTCACCCGTCTCAACACCGAGGGTAGCGAATACTATCTGCCCGGTTTCTGGTACCATCTCAACCTCCGCTCGCCAAAAGAGGCACCCTCGTTCCATACATCAAAGAGTTGGAATTTCCGTGAAGACCGCCTTTCCGCGCCCATGACAAGTGTGTACAACGCCAACTCAAAGAAGTCGCTGGCAGTTATGCGCTGTCTCGACAACCCAAGCGATGCACTCACCACACATCAGCAAGGCGAGGTAATACTTAGCGGAGAGACATCCGTCGGCTATCTTGGCTTCGACAACGAGACCGGCAAAGTTAGGCTCACATTCGGCTACCCATACATCGAGACCCCCCGCCGCTATATCCGCAAGTTGACATTGGCAGAGCCTGTATATGCCTTTGCCAAGATACAGAAGGGCGAGACCAAGACCATTTCGTGGCGCATCTTTGAGACCACAGCCGATAACTATGGCCAGCACGTGACGGGCATGTGGAAGGAGTGTTTCGACCGTCTGAATCCGCAGCCCCTCACACCGCAATACTCACCAGAGGAGATGAAAGCGCAGCTTTGCAACTATTTCCGACGCTCGGTAGTAGACAAGTACCCATTGAAGTTCAACTCCGGTCACACACTGCTTACCTACGACTGCAAGCCATTCCCAGTGGCCCAGATAGGTTTCTGCGGACGAGTTCTGCTCAACGCCTTCAATGCCATAGAATATGGCGAGCTGCACGGCGAGAAAGACCTCGTAACCATAGGCAACGAAATCCTTTCCAGCTATCTTGAGCACGGCTTTACCTCAGCAGGCTATTTCTACGACGAGGTCAACTTCAACCAAGGCTTCCCTCTCGACGAGAAAGTTACGCATTCTATCCGTCAGCAGTCAGAGGCTGTTTATGCCATTCTGCTTTATCTGAAGTACGAGAAAAGCAAAGGCCGCAAGCATCCTGAATGGGAAAGCCACATACGCACCATCTTGGACGAATTCTTGAAACTGCAGAAGGCTGACGGCAGTTTTGCCCGTAAATACCATGACGATGGCACCGACATAGACGGTACAGGCGGAAGCACACCTTCTGCAACCTCAGCCCTTGTTATGGGCTATCGCTATTTTGGCAAAAAGCAGTATCTTGAGGCAGCACGCCGCACTATAAGCTATCTTGAGGAAAACATTATCTCGAAGAGCGACTATTTCTCATCTACCCTCGACGCCAACTGCGAGGACAAGGAAGCTGCCATTTCTGCCGTTACGGCAACCTACTATATGGCAGCCGTAACCCGAGGCAAGGAGCGCAGCCACTACATAGACCTGTGTCAGCAGGCAGCCTATTTCGCCCTTACCTGGTACTATCTCTGGGACGTTCCGTTCGCACAGGGTCAGATGCATGGCGACCTCGGACTGAAGACACGTGGCTGGAGCAACGTCTCGGTAGAGAACAACCACATAGACGTGTTTGTGTTTGAGTTGCCCCACATCGTGAAATGGCTGGGTGAGCAGACAGCCAACAAGCGTTTCCTGCAGATGCACGACGTTATCTTCACATCGCTCGGACAGTTGATGCCAACCAAGGAGCGCAGTTGCGGAATTGCCGTACCGGGTTTCTATCCCGAAGTTGTTCAGCATACCACATGGGACTACGGCATGAATGGCAAAGGATTTTACAATAACTACTTTGCGCCGGGCTGGACCATCGCCTCTCTCTGGGAAATGTATTCACCTACACGTACCGACGATTTCCTGAAAAAATAATATCTGTTCAGAAATAGGGTAATTCTGTTCATTGTGCTGTAAAATGGACAAAATTACCCGTTTCTAAAACGATTTTACTCGGCCTAAAAGCTAAAAAAATCTAATTTTGCAGCAGATTATTCACGAAAAAAATAATGCTGTCAGAAATATAGTATTAAATCTATGATTCCGCTACAAAAAGTAGCATTTAAGTTAGACATTTCTGCTACATCGGGA
>CABSIA010000223.1 GCA_902477645.1 uncultured Prevotella sp.
TTGTAGTCGGTAAGGGAATCGAACCCTTATGCCAAGATTGAGAATCTTGTATCCTAACCGTTAGATGAACCGACCAGTTGATACTTTTCTGTTTTGTGGGTGCAAAGGTAATAAGAAAGTATTAAACGGACGAATGCTTTAACAACTATTAAGAAATTAATTTAAGTGAAGAGTGAAGAGTGAAAAATCCAAAAGCCGTATAACTAATGGATTCTTCGTTCTTCACTCTTCGTTCTTCACTCTTCGTTCTTCACTCTTCACTCTTCACTCTTCACTATAATAGTAGGCGTCTGCTCTTTCTGCTGTTTCCATTTTTTTAGGAAGTCGAACCAGTCTTTTTCTGAGTGATATCCGAAATCTTCGTTGTCGCTTGTGTAGACGAGAGAGTATTTTATCTGGTTGTTGTCTGTTTTTATCACGTATGCGTAGTTGTCCTTGTCGGCGGGGACCTCTGCCTTGCGGTAGCTGTCGGGTACGTATATTCCCAGGCCTACGGTCTCACGTTTCCATTTTATGGTGTCGCTGGTTCCTGCGGGCCAGTCAGTGCCCCAGCATCCTCTGAGTCCTTTGTGGTCTGTGTATTCTGTTGAGTTCTTGACGTTTATGATGCCTGTCGAGAAATCGAGGCGGGAGACATCTTTGTTGAACCTTATGTCGACATCAAAGTCGCGGTGGCCTGCATAGAGCGTGTATCTTATAACGGCGTTTACAGGTTCCGTTCCGGGCTTGACGGTCCATTGGTTGTCTTCTATCTCCACTATTGTCCTTAACGGTCCGGTGGCAATAATGCGCTGTGTGCGGTGCTCCACGTCGTCAAGCATTGTGGGCTGTGTCCCGTCCCATCCTCTGAAAGCTCCCAGTCCGAATGTGTTGCCGACCCACAGCACGTCGTCTCCGAAGCCCTGCTCCTTCTGCTCCCTCGAGGTGTAGAATTGTGTCTGCTCAATTTCAAGTCCTTTATGAAATTTTCCGTAAAGGTCTATGGTCTGCCTTTTGTCCATGTAAATTCTCATGCCGATCAGCTCGCTCTCGAATGCTACTCCGTGGTGGTGCAGAACGTTGTATGGATTAGAGGTTTTCTTGTCTATGGTTATCGAGGACAGGTAAATGTCGTGTTTGTTTTTTTCTTTTACTTTAGGATTTCTTATCACCATTTCCGCAAATGTGCGTGGCTGCCACTGCCTTGTCCCGGCCTTGCGGCTCAGTGTCACCGTAGCTTTCTTTGTTTCCTTTGGCCCGAGGTCTACGAGAAAACACAGCTCGTCGTTTTGGCCGTCGCCGTCGAAATCGTCTATCTGGTATGCTGTTTCCTTTTCGCCGACGGTTACTTTTGCAGATTTCACGCCTTTAAGATGTCTTATGTCTATTGTGGCGGGCACGTCGCTCAATGCCGTTTTCAGATTGTTTTTAACCGTGACCGAAAAAGTCTCCTGTGCGGTGGCTGCTGTCAATGAGGCCAGGGCAGCTATTATACAAATGTTTTTTTTGCTCATGCTTACTGTTTGTTTTGGTAGATTTACTGTTGATTTTCTGCAAAGTTAGTGTTTTTTTATCTTTTCGATATGTCAATATTCAACTTTGTTTGCTGTTTTTTCAATAAAATAAACATAAAACGCCTAAAACGGCCGGTATTTTTAATTTTGTTTAGAAAAAGCTTGGGTTTTACAATATTTTTTAGTATTTTTGCAAAAGAGATATAAAATCAGGTATATGAACATAGCGTTGACATCTTGTAAAAACTTTTTGCTGTTAGCCGTCATGTTTATTTTTGTGGCTTGCGATTTCAGATTGAAGCCCTATGGCGATGCCGACGATGCTCATAGCATCGAGGTTAGGCGTTATGACCGTCTTGAGAGCAGGTATCTTACAACAGGCGACTTCTCCGCGCTTCAGCAGATGAATATCGACTATCCCATAGAGACCCGTACGCTCGTGGAGAAAATGCTGCACGTGGGCGAGGTCAGCGACCCCGATATCAGCACACGTTTCCTGCGTTTTTATCAAGACTCTACCTTGCAGGCGCTCATTGCCGATGCGGAGGCTGAATATGCCAATATGGACGACATAAACAGACAGTTCAGGATTGCTTTCGACAATCTTGCCGATATGCTTCCCGGCCTGCCTCTGCCGAAAATATATGCCCAGATCGGTGCTCTCGACCAGAGCATAGTAATAGGAGAGCAGCTCATAGGAATATCGCTCGATAAGTATATGGGGGTGGACTATCCTCTTTACCAGCGTTTCTATACTCTGGACCAGCGCCGCTCCATGACCC
>CABSIA010000224.1 GCA_902477645.1 uncultured Prevotella sp.
GCGTATAGTTTTTGTATTCAGAATAGCGGCTCAGCGCATCGTCGTAGTAGCTGTCGAGCGGCTGGTCAAGACGGCTCAGGTATCCGTCCCAGTTACGGTAGTGGTTGCTCACGCCGCTGAAGAAGTCCTCGCCCATGTTGCTGAAGTCGTAGGTTGAGCGCTGGCTTTTCTGGAAGCTGTAGTTAAATTTGTAGCTCAGTTGCAGGAACGTTGCTTTCCACAACGGCTCGCTGTATGTAATCTGTGCGCTGTAGTTGTAGTTTTTCGACGGTGTCAGATTATACCGGTTTGTCTGATACGTAGAGTCGTTGCCCAGATGGTCCTTCACCTGATAAAGGTGTACATTGCTTGTCGACAGGCTCTTGCTGTCCGATTTTGTATAGTTTGCGTTCAGCTGCAGTGTTATGTTTCGTCCCTTGTTGTTCAGCTTCCGGTTCAGTTGCAGCATACCGCCAAATCTGTTGCTGCCGCTGTTTGAAAGAGATGTATTGCGGCGGTTGTTAATCATAAGGCTGTCGGCGGCAAGCAATTTGAAAGACTCTTCCGACAACGGGTCTGTGACATAAAGATACGGGTCGTCAGCAAAAGATGCCGACGCGCTTCCCGAGCGGCTGTCGGACGAAGAATGGCTGAATGTAGGACGGAACAGAATGTTTGTCATGCTGTCGGGCATCCACTCTATGCGTGCCCTGGCGTTCCAGCTGTCGCTTCGGCTATAATTCTGCGACAGGCTGTTGCCAAACGACTTGGCTGTAGACACGAAGTTCTCTGTCGACGATTTTGTAAGGCGGTCTCCGTCAGAGTGGTTCCATCTTACGCTGCTGTTTATCTTCAGTTTGTCTTTTATCTCATAGTTGAAATTTGCGCCAAGCATTTTGCTCGAGTTCAGTCCGTTATTGCCGCCAAAACCGCCTCCACGTCCGCCAAATCCGCGGTCGTTCACGTTGTTGGCAGATGCAAAGCCCATAATGCGGGTTGTCGAGTTGAAATGCGCTCCCATCAGCCGGGCGGCATAGCGGTCCTCGGTGCCGGCGCCGACATTTGAGTTCGAGAAAAATCCCTTGTTCATGCCTTTCTTTATTCCGAAGTCGAGCACGGTCTCCTCGTTGCCGTCGTTGATGCCGGTAACCTTAGCCAAATCGCTTTTCTCGTCATACGCCTTAACCTTCTCAACAATTGATGTCGGCAGGTTTTTGAGTGCGGTCTGCGTGTCGCCGGTCATAAACTCCTTGCCGTCGACATATATTTTCTTCACTTCCTTGCCGTTGATGGTAATCTTGCCGTCGTCGTCAACCTGTGCTCCGGGCAACCGTTTTACGAGTTCCTCAACCACCGAGCCTTCCGGTGTGCGGTAGGCGGCGCTATTGTATATAAATGTGTCCTCCTTTACCGCTACTTTCAGCGCCTGCGCCGTAACCTCTGCCTCTTTCAGCAGAATGGCGTCAGTCGCCAAAGGCAATGTGCCCAAGGCTATGTTGTTGTTTTTCTCTATGGTCAGGTTCCTCACCGTTGTCACATACCCCACACTTGATATCTTGAGCAGATATTTTCCGTTCTTGGGAGCCGTTATCTTAAACTCTCCTTTCTCGTTGCTAATTCCGCCTGTCACAAAGGTGCTGTCGGTCTTCAGCAGCTGCACCGTGGTCTGCATCATAGGTTCATTGGAATCCTTGTCCACAATGGTGCCCGCAATTCTCCTGTCTTGCGCCATTGCCGCCACAGCAGCGGACATCAGCAAGACCAATAAAATCGATTTTCTCATATTGAATGGTTGTTGCTTGTCAAATACATCAATTTTGACGTACATCCGACCATTTGGTTTAATCAGTGAACAAAAAAATCTATTTTGTTTTAGGTGGGTTCTATAAATTTCCATCTTTACATATTACGAATAAAACATAAGTAAGTAAGTAATATGCAAAAAATAACTTACGCAATAATTGTATGAATGCGCCACGAAGGGGACAACAGGCACATAGCACCCCTTACAGCTCGTGTATGTGTGCCTTATGAATGCGCCCCGAGGGGGGCTACAGACACAAAGCCCAGGGCATCGCCCTGGGTAATGGGTATTCGTAGCGACGCACCTAGCTAAGGGCAAAAGCATAATTGCATAAGTTATTTTTTAAACCTTACTAAACCCAAAAAGGCTGAGTTCCTCGCTTGGAAGAACTCAGCCCTCATAATTTACTTCTAAA
>CABSIA010000225.1 GCA_902477645.1 uncultured Prevotella sp.
AAGGTGGCAGAAGTTCAGCTACGACCTTTCTGAATATGCTGGCAAGGAGATAAAGTTTGCCATCCGCTATATCGCTAATGCTGGGCTTACAGGAGCGTTCATGCTAATGGTCGACGATGTTTTTGTTGGTCAGCCTCCTGTTGACAAGGCTCTTGCAGCAGCAAAACGTATGGTGATGCGTTCGCCAAAGAATCCTAACGAGACATTTGATATCTATCAGAATGGAACCAAGATTGGCAATACCGACGGTTACAACTATACTATAAATAATGTGGCATACGGCAACCATACATTTGGCGTACAGGCAAAATACAAGGCTTCTGTCAGCAACATTATTACTGTTGATGCCTCAATTTCTGCCGACGACTATGTTAAGGTTGAGTTTAATGTATCTGCCGACAGCAAGTGTACTGTAGACGGACAGGTTATAAACCTTACAAATACTGATAGCGGTGAGGACTATTCTGTTACTGTTGCCGATGGAAAAGCTGCAATTGTTGCACTGCCAAAAGGCACATATATGGTGAATATTACAGAAGAGGCATTTAACGAGTACGAGCAGACTCTTGTGGCTGATGCCGACAAGATTTTGAACATAACACTCACCGACCACATCATCGATCCATACAACATCACCGCAGATATTACAAAAGATGATGCGGGAACATATTCTGTCGATTTGAAATGGAATCAGGAATTGCTGTTCAAAGACAGTTTCGAGGAGTACGATGACTTTGCCACAGGCTCGTTTGGCGAATGGACAAGCGTAGACAACGATAAAATGTCTGTCTATCCAATAAGTCTTAACGGCTACATCATCAATTTCCCAGGTGCTTCCACTACAAGTCAGCCTGCTGCCATAGCGCCTATGGTGTTCAATCCTCTGAGCACCATACCAGCCATGTATCCTACAGACCAGGCTGTCAAGGCACCTACAGGCGACAAGACCGTCATTTTCTTCTCTCCGCAACAGGGACAAGCCGACAAATGGCTCATATCTACAGAGATTACTGTCAGGGAAGGATATTCTTTGAAAGTCACAGCAAAGTCATATACAGATATGTATCCAGAGACCATAGAGTTCTGCATATCTACCGATGGCACTTCAACCGATGATTTCAAAGTTCTGTCTAAGGCAGAGAGAATGCCAAGTGATCAGTGGACACAATATTCAGTTCCGCTTGCTGGATATGAGGGACAGACAGTTCACCTTGCCGTACATTACACATCATACGACACATTCTTCGCACAAATCGACGACTTCATCGTTGGTCCTGAGAATGGCGGGAACACCTTCATTGACTACGGCAATGTTGACCACTATGTGATATATCTCGACGGAAAAGAGATTGCACAGAGCCAGACCTCGTCTTTCGTTCTCGAAAGTATAAGTGAGGGCGACCACATAATTGGCATACAGGCTATATATAAGAAAGGTGAGTCTGCAATAACATACTATACACTTGCCGTTACAGGTATCAACTCTGTAACTGCTGGCAAGTTCCCCGCAGCAGTTTACTATACTCTCGATGGTCTTTATGCCGGCTCGTCATTCGACAAGCTCCGTAAAGGTATCTACATCCAGAAGACAGGTGATAAAGTATATAAAATCAGAAAATAATGAATAAGAGATTAGTTATACTCTCCATCATCAGCATGATGTTGCTTCCCGTGTGCGCACAGTCTGTGCACACGGAGAAGGGCTTCAATGCCAATAAGATGGAGCTTAAAAGTCTCGGAAAGCATGGAGTAACGAATGTCCGTAAGCGCATTCTCGCTTCTACCGAGTTTGCTTTGGGACTTTGCGACGGCGACAGCATCACTACAAAAAATGTGTCTGTGGGCATGGAAGGGACAATTCCTGTCGGTGCTGTCCTTTATCCGGCACAACTTTCTTCATACGCAGGATGCAAGATTGTGGGCATGCGCTTCGCCCTTGGGCAGGCTATCGGTGCTACAAAAGCTTTCATTTACAGCATTGAGAAAGGTGTTATCAACGACACCATAC
>CABSIA010000226.1 GCA_902477645.1 uncultured Prevotella sp.
CTCCAAGGGCTGTGCTACACTATAAGGGATGCTGTGGATTGGTTGCGTTCTCCTACCGCATGACGGTTCACGAAAGGCTCCAACCACAGCCCTTTACCAGTTTGTTAATCAGTTAGATACCGCCAGACGGTTTATGTGAAACAAGGTTACAAGCGTAAAGAGCCCTGTGGAACCAGCATCAAGTAAACATACTGGGGGTATTTTCATGATTTGTGTGGGTATTGACGTTGCTAAGGACAAGCACGACTGCTTCATCCTCAGCTCGGAAGGCGAAGTCCTGGCAGATGTATTCACCATTTCAAACAATGCAGAGGGATTTGACACCCTTCTGCAGACCATTCATCGCTGTGCCCGTCCGGAAGATAAAATAAAAGTAGGACTTGAGGCAACTGGACATTACAGCTACAACATTCTCGGATTTCTGCTTGACAAAGGTCTGCACACCTTTGTTATCAATCCTCTGCACACCAACCTTTACCGAAAGAGCCTCAGCCTCCGCAAAACGAAGACAGACCGTGTCGATGCGCGAACCATTGCAGCTATGCTCATGTCTGATGTGGACCTCAAGTCCTACACAGACACAGCATACCACAACGAAGAACTAAAATCACTCACAAGATACAGGTTCGACAAAGTAAAGGAGCGAGCAAAGCTGAAGCAGTCAGTTTCCCGATTGGTCACCATTCTGTTTCCTGAGTTGGAAAAGCTGGTTCCAACACTTCATATGGCTTCCGTGTATGCCCTTCTCAGCGAGTTTCCTGGGGCCAAACAGATTGCCAGAGCTCATCTAACTCACCTAAAGGCACTCTTAAACGATGCATCCAAAGGCCGCTACGGACGAGATATGGCCACGGAACTTCGGGATGCCGCCAGATGTTCTGTTGGCTCTGTTATGCCTGCCAAGTCTCTTGAATTGCAGCATACGATCCGCCTGATCCGGGAACTGAATACCGAGATCGAGGACATTGAATCCGCCATCCAGACCATAATGGAAGAAATGCAGTCTCCCATTACAACTATCCCCGGAATTGGTTTCCGCATGGGCGCTATGATCCTGGCTGAGATTGGCGATTTCTCGCGTTTCGATTCACCGGATAAGATTCTTGCTTATGCCGGCATGTCGCCGTCTACTTATCAATCTGGGCAGCTTTCGCTGTCTGGCACGTACTCACACATGGAGAAGCGGGGCTCCAAATACTTGCGCTACGCTCTTTACAACGCAACTAAATATGTCTGCCTTTGGGATTCAACCTTCGAGGCCTACCTGGCTAAAAAACGGGCAGAAGGCAAGCATTACAACGTCGCACTTTCCCACGCCGCCAAAAAGTTGGTTCGGTTGATCTATGCCATGGAGAAATCCCGGCAACCGTACAACAGCGTCGCTTAATCTTTTCTCTTGCATAAGTTTAAGCAGGCGTCCAAACGGACGTCAGCTTTGCTATACTCTTTTTGAACCGTCTAAAATTTTTTGCTAATCCATTCATTTCAGGCTTGACTTTTAATAGTTAGTCTTTCGTTGGGGTATCCTATGCCGATGCTGATTGCCAGGGCTGCATCTACCTCCAGTATTT
>CABSIA010000227.1 GCA_902477645.1 uncultured Prevotella sp.
TGACAGGAAGTGTTATCCTAATGAATTTGGCCATAAATTTAAAGCAGTCCTCTCCGTAGGCACGTAATATACGAGGGATACCTGAGCCTAATGACTCAACCAGTTCCACATCACGGTATATGCGCATCAGCTCTTTGTTGCGTGGTATGGATATACCACTGAAAAACTCCTCACGGCTAAGAGATTCGGGCAGACGGCCTGCTGATGTTATCTCAAGACGGTCTGGGAATATCTCGAATTTCGGCGGTACTTCAAAGGAGTAATCATTGTGTACGATGGCATTTATCACAGCCTCACGGAGAGCAACCTTGTTCCATAACGGTGTCTCGACACGCTCCACTGGGGTAATCGTTGCAGCCACCTTGTTCTCTATGTCGAGTTTTGCCAAGACACTCTTGGTGGCTTTGATAAGAGAACAATATCCATATTCGTTGTTCTCCACCAAGTCGCAGCGGTCAAGGCTGGAATATTTTGCCACTTTAATGGAGTTCCCGTTCTCATCGGCAAGGAGATAAGCCACATAGTTGTGCTTGCCGTCCTCGGTAAGAAGCTCTAATGTGCGCTTAAAATTATCGGTGAGCCTTTTGCCATGCTCATCATAATAGATGCGTAGTTGCTCAAATGTCAAGTCCTGACGGTTAGATACAATACGTCCTATGGAGTTGCGTGTGCGCATTGCGAACAGACGGTCTATCTGTTCTTGAGGCATAGGTTCGGCAGAAGATCCCACACGCAGGTATGCACCCCGTGGAGTCATGCCGTATTTAGTCTTGAAATAAGGCTTTTCTATTCCGCTGGCAACCGTAATCTTGATAATGCTGCGACCTTCCCGCTGCTCCTCTGCAATGTCAAACAGTCCCATGGCAGATGGTGAGACGTTGTGCTTGATGCGGTCTTTCAGTTTCAGCATGCAATCGTCCACATCATCCACTCCTATCACGTCACCGTCCTTGTCTATACCGATATAGATATATCCACCTTCCTTGTAATTCAGGAAAGCTACGACCTCTTTCTCTATGTCAAGTTCAGGCGTCAGTTCCTGCTTGTATTCTATGCGGTTGGTCTCGTTCATTTGATTTTATTGTTTTAAGAGTATTTCGTCATTTGCCTTCAGCTTTTCAGCGATATTACATCTGCTTTTTGCCTGTTTTTATGGCAGGAATATCCGAATGTGCAAATATAGTGAAAGTTTTTCATACTGCCAAACTCATGTTTTTACTTCTGCATATACTATTGTTATTTCTTGCCTGATGAGAGTGTCTCATTTGCCAGATATCAAAAAAACACGCAAAAAAATGCCGCATGGCTCATTGGCCAACGCAAGCGGTTGCGTTGGCCAATGAAGCCGCTTGCATTGCCGTTTGAAGCCGCTTGCGTTTTTTATTGTATTAGAAGCCAGATTTTTGCTAAATTCCATATTGGAAAGTTTTAGCACAAGCCTGAATGAAATTTTCGTAAATCAGGCACAATATACGCCAGTTCGGGATAAGATTAGAACAAAGAAAGTTGCTTGGAGTCTTCTATT